>NZ_JBEZLA010000083.1:0-26933 GCF_040651925.1 Streptomyces sp. NPDC048349
AAGAGGGACTCCATACCGAAGGTACGGGCCTCGTCGGGGACGATCGGCACCCAGCGCTTGCCGGTCTCCTTGTCCCGCATCAGGGCCTCAACCAGGCCCGCCGACCCTGTCCTGCCCGTCAGGGATATTTTCACCACCTCTCCTTTGTCCGGAAGGCGGCGCACACCGATGTCCGACCCCGTAGGAAAGCTTCCGAGCGAGCTCGACCAGCTCCCGGACCGCGACACCGAGGAGACCGCCGAATGGGCGGCCTCCCTCGACGCCGTCGCCCAGGCCGCCGGTACGCGCCGCGCCGAATACCTGCTCCGCCGCACCCTCCAGCACGCCGAAGCCGCCGGCCTCGCCCTGCCGAAGCTGCTGGAGACGGACTACGTCAACACCATCCCCACCGCCGCCGAGCCCGACTTCCCGGGTGACGAGGCGATGGAAGCCAAGATCACCGCCTGGAACCGCTGGAACGCGGCCGCCATGGTGACCCGCGGCTCCAAGTACGGCGTCGGCGGCCACATCGCCACCTTCGCCTCCGCCGCGTGGCTGTACGAGACCGGCTTCCAGCACTTCTTCCGCGGGAAGGAGGCCGACGGATCGGGCGACCAGCTCTACATCCAGGGCCACGCCTCCCCCGGCATCTACGCCCGTGCCTTCCTCGACGGACGCATCTCCGAGCAGCAGCTCGACAACTTCCGTCAGGAGTCCGGCGGCAACGGCCTGCCGTCCTACCCGCACCCGCGGCGCCTGCCGTGGCTGTGGGAGTTCCCGACGGTGTCCATGGGCCTCGGCCCGCTCTCCGCGATCTACCAGGCGCGCTTCAACCGCTACCTGCAGAACCGCAGCATCAAGGACACCGCGAACTCGCACGTCTGGGCCTTCCTGGGCGACGGCGAGATGGACGAGCCCGAGTCGACCGCCGCCCTGGCCCTCGCCTCCCGCGAGCAGCTCGACAACCTGACCTTCGTCATCAACTGCAACCTGCAGCGCCTCGACGGCCCGGTCCGCGCCAACTTCCGCGTGGTCCAGGAGCTGGAGGCCCAGTTCCGCGGCGCCGGCTGGAACGTCATCAAGTCGCTGTGGGGCTCCGCCTGGGACGAGCTGTTCCAGCTCGACACCACGGGCGCCCTGGTACGCCGCCTGCGCGAGGTACCGGACGCGCAGTTCCAGACGTACGCGACCCGCGACGTGGCCTACATCCGCCAGCACTTCTTCGGCGTCAACGCCGAGCTCGTGCAGCTGGCCGGCGTGCTCTCCGACGCGAAGATCGCCGAGTGCTTCCACAGCTCGCGCGGCGGCCACGAGCCCCGCAAGGTCTACGCCGCCTACAAGGCCGCCCTGGAGCACAAGGGCGCGCCGACGGTCATCCTCGCGCAGACCGTCAAGGGCTACACGCTGGGCGCCGGGTTCGAGTCGAAGAACGCGAACCACCAGATGAAGAAGCTGACGATCGACGAGTTCAAGGACATGCGCGACCTCCTTGGCCTCCCCATCCCGGACAGCGCCTTCGAGGACGGCCAGGTCCCGTACGGCCACCCGGGCGCGAACAGCCCCGAGGTGCAGTACCTGAACGAGCGCCGCGCGGCCCTCGGCGGCCCGGCCCCGGCCCGCAAGGTCCACCACGTGGCCCTGCCCGCCCCGGCCGAGCGCTCCTTCGCCCCGCTGCTCAAGGGCTCCGGCAAGCAGGAGATGGCCACCACCATGGCCTTCGTCCGCCTGGTCAAGGACCTGATGCGGGACAAGGAGACCGGCAAGCGCTGGGTGCCGATCGTCCCCGACGAGGCCCGTACCTTCGGTATGGAGTCCCTCTTCCCCTCGGCCGGCATCTACTCGCCGCTGGGCCAGACGTACGAGCCGGTCGACCGCGACCAGCTCATGTACTACAAGGAAGCCAAGGACGGCCAGATCCTCAACGAGGGGATCACCGAGGCCGGCGCCATGGCCGACTTCATCGCCGCCTGCACGTCGTACGCGACGCACGGCGAGCCGATGATCCCGTTCTACATCTTCTACTCGATGTTCGGCTGGCAGCGCACCGCCGACCAGATGTGGCAGCTCGCCGACCAGCTCGGCAAGGGCTTCATCGTCGGCGCCACCGCCGGCCGCACCACGCTGACCGGTGAGGGCCTCCAGCACGCGGACGGCCACTCGCACCTGATCGCGTCCACGAACCCGGCGTCGCTCAACTACGACCCGGCCTTCGCGTACGAGATCGCGGTGATCGTCAAGGACGGTCTGCGCCGGATGTACGGCGAGAAGCCGGAAGACGTCTTCTACTACCTGACGGTCTACAACGAGCCGAAGGTCCAGCCGGCCATGCCCGAGGGCGTGGAAGAGGGCATCCTCAAGGGCCTCTACCGCTTCAACACGGCGGCGGACCTGGCGGAGGCGGCCCCGGCCGCGGACGCCCCCAAGGTCCAGCTGATGGCCTCGGGCACGGCGATCCACTGGGTGCTGGAGGCGCAGCAGCTGCTCGCCGCCGACTGGAACGTGGCCGCGGACGTCTGGTCCGCCACCTCCTGGGGCGAGCTGCGCCGCGACGCGCTGGAGTGCGACGAGGCGCTGCTGCGCGGCGAGGTGCGCACCCCGTACGTCACCCGCGCGCTGGAAGGTGCCGCGGGCCCGGTCCTGGCCGTGTCCGACTGGATGCGCCAGGTCCCGGACCAGATCAGCCAGTGGGTCGAGCAGGACTACACCTCGCTCGGCACGGACGGCTTCGGCCTGTCCGACACCCGTGAGGGCGCCCGCCGCCACTTCGGCGTCGACGCCCAGTCGATCGTGGTGGCCGCGCTGGCCCAGCTCGCCCGCCGCGGCGAGGTACCGGCGTCCTCCGTCAAGGAGGCCCGGGAGCGCTACGGCCTCTGAGCCGCGTGACCGGGCGTGAAAGGCCGGTGTCCACCCCGAAAGGGTCGGACACCGGCCTTTCGCCGTACGCGCGGTGGCGGCGCGGGGGCGAACCCGTGATGCTGGAGCGGTGATGGACGAGACGGAGTTCTGGGAGATCGTCGACCGTACCCGCGAGGCCGCCGACGGCGACCCCGAGGAACACGCCGAGCTGCTCGTGGAGCGGCTGGGCCAGCTCGACCCCGACTCCGTCCTGGACTTCGCCCGGCACTTCGAGTCGCGGTACAACCGGGCCTACACCTGGGACCTGTGGGGGGCGGCGTGGGTGCTGCTCGACGGGGCGAGCGACGACGCCTTCGACTACTTCCGCTGCTGGCTGATCGGCCAGGGCCGCGAGGTCTTCGAGGGCGGGGTGCACGATCCCGACCAGCTCGCGGAGCTGCTGGGCGAGTTCGACGAGGAGATCGACGGCGACGGCGAGGAGCTGGGGTACGCGGCCGACGAGGCGTACGAGCAGCTGACCGGGTCGGTGGCCCCGGACCTGGGCATCCCCCTACAGCCGGCCGAGCCGGAGGGCACCCCGCTGGACTTCGAGAACGAAGCCGTGCTCGCGGAGCGCTTCCCCCGGCTCTGGGACCGCTTCCGGGGCTGACGCCCCTCGCGAGGCCGGTGCCCGGCGGGCCTTGGCGCGTGCCTGCGTGCCCCCCTGGTGGTGCGCGTACCGCCGAGTGGTGCGTACCGCCGAGTGGTGCGTACCGCCGAGTGGTGCGTACCGCCGAGTGGTGTGTACCGCCTAGTAGTGCGTACCGCCGTCGATGCGGATCTCCGTGCCGGTGATGAACGCGCCGTCCTCGGAGCCCAGCATCGCGACGACGCCCGCCACGGTCTGCGGGCCGGCGAAGCCCTGGCCGATGGCCGGGGCGAGCTTGGCGAACAGGGACCAGTCGGTGTCCTCGGGCAGGCCGGGGCCGTTGCCGGTGGTCATGCCGCTCTCGATGGAGCCGGGCGCGACGGACACGAAGCGCAGGCCCTGCTTGCTGTACTCGGCCGCCAGCGCGTGGGTCATGGACTGGATGCCGCCCTTGCTGGCCGCGTAGGCGGACATGTAGGGGTGGGCGAAGGACGCCGAGGTGGAGCTGAAGTTCACCACGACCGGCTGGTCGCCCGCCAGCAGCGCCGGGAGCGACTCGCGGATCATGAGGAAGGTGCCGGTCAGGTTGACCCCGATGACCTGGTTCCACAGGTCGAGCGTGGTCTGGTGGGTGTGCGCGGAGCGCAGGATGCCGGCGGCGTTGACGAGCACGTCGATCCCGCCGAGGGCGCCGACCGCGGCGGCCACGCCCTCCTTGACCGCGTTCTCGTCGGATATGTCCAGTACGGCGGTGGTGAGGCGGTCCTGGTGGCCGTCGGCCGCGGCCGTGTCGGCGGTGGCCTTGAGACCGGCCTCGCTCACGTCGACCGTGTGCACCCGGCCGCCCTCGGCGAGGATCCGGTGGACAGTGGCCCGGCCGATGCCGGAGCCGCCGCCGGTGATGAGGACGCGACGTCCTTCGTAACGGTTCATGGGGTGAGCGTACCGAAGCGATGACACGGTTTGCCAGGGTGACAAAGAGTGCAAGTCGTGTTGCTTGCGAGAGGTACGCTCAGTGCGTGAGATCCCCTCGTCCGTACTCTCCGCAGGCCGGCCCCGGAGCCCAGTCGCTGACCGAGCGCCGCAAGGCCGCCACACAGCTCGACATCGCCCGAGCGGCCTGCGAACTCTTCGCCGAGCACGGCCCGGACGGCACCACCGCCGAGGACATCGCCCACCGCGCGGGCGTGGCGCTGCGTACGTTCTACCGCTACTTCCGCAACAAGCAGGAGGCGGTGGCCCCCCTGCTCGCGGTCGGCGGCGACGCCTGGCGCGCCCTGCTCGCGGAGGAGGATCCCGGCACGCCGCTCGCCGAAGCCCTGGAGCGCGCCGTCACGCGGACGCTGAGCGAACCCCAGGCGGTCGAGGAGGGCCTGGAGGTGACCCGCGGACTGCTGCGCGCGGCGGAAGGCGACGACGCCCTGCGGGCGGTCTGGTACCGCGTGAACCAGGACTCCGAGGAGCGCCTGGTCCCGGTGATCGCCCGACTGGCCGGCCCGGATGCCGACCCCCTGGACGTCCGCCTGCTGGCCGCGGCGGCGACGGACGCCATCCGGATCTCGCTGGAGCTGTGGTCGACCACGGACGCCCCGCTCTCCGGGCCCGGCTCCCCCACGCAGCTCGCGCTGCGCTGCCTGCGGGACCTCACGGGCGCGATGCCCTTGTTCCGCTGAGCCCAGCGGAACAAGGGCATCGGGTCGGGCCGGAGGTCCCGGCTCCGGCGGCCGGCCTCAGTGGCCGCCACCCCAGTTGCCGTTGCCACCGTCGCCGCCGTCGCCGCCGCGACCGCCGCCCCAGTCGCCGTTGCCCCAGTCACCGCCGCCGTCGCCGCCGCGGCCGTTGCCCCAGTCACCGCCGCCGTCGCCGCCGCGGCCGTTGCCCCAGTCGCCGTTACCGCCGCGGCCGTCGTTCCAGTTCCAGTTCCCGTCACCGCCACGACCGGAGTCGTTCCAGTTCCAGTTCCAGTGGGAGTCGTTCCAGTTGCCCCAGTCGTAACGGTGGTACCGGCCGTCGCCCCCGTTGCCGCCGACTCCGCCGTCGTCCCAGCACCAGCTCGGGCGGTCCCGCCAGTCCCGGTTGCAGCACTCGTCCCAGCGCCAGTCGCTCCAGCGCTCTTCCGAGCACCTCCACCAACCGCCTCCGCCGCCGGCGGAAGTGGCCGAGGCCGTGCCGACCGGCATCAGGCCGATGGCGACTCCGGCGGCGCCCGCCATGGCTGCCGCAACGATCCTACGGCGCATCTTCATGCACCTCCCGCACAATGTCTCGCTTATCGGGCCTTTAGGGTCATTTCCACCCTGGCCCGGCCCCGTCGACCTGTCAAAGCAGAAAGGCCCCCCGCCGCACTCCACGGAGTGCGGCGGGGGGCCTTTCACCAGGCTTTTTACAGGTCGAAGTACAGCTCGAACTCGTGCGGGTGCGGACGCTGCGCGATCGGGGCGATCTCGTGCGTGCGCTTGTAGTCGATCCAGGTCTCGATCAGGTCCGGGGTGAAGACACCGCCGGCCAGGAGGTACTCGTGGTCCTCCTCCAGGGCCTTGAGGACGTCCTCGAGGCTGGTCGGGACCTGCGGGACGCTCGCGTGCTCGTCGGGCGAGAGCTCGTAGAGGTCCTTGTCGATCGGCTCCATCGGCTCGATCTTGTTCTTGATGCCGTCGAGGCCCGCGAGGAGCAGCGCCGAGAAGGCGAGGTACGGGTTCGAGGACGGGTCCGGCGCGCGGAACTCGACGCGCTTGGCCTTCGGGTTCGAGCCCGTGATCGGGATGCGCATGGCGGCGGAGCGGTTGCGCTGCGAGTACACCATGTTGACCGGAGCCTCGAAGCCCGGCACCAGGCGGTGGTAGGAGTTCACCGTCGGGTTGGTGAAGGCCAGCAGCGACGGGGCGTGCTTGAGGATGCCGCCGATGTAGTAGCGGGCGGTGTCCGACAGGCCCGCGTAGCCGGCCTCGTCGTAGAACAGCGGGTCGCCGTTGGCCCACAGCGACTGGTGCACGTGCATGCCCGAGCCGTTGTCACCGAAGATCGGCTTCGGCATGAAGGTCGCGGTCTTGCCGTTCTTCCAGGCGACGTTCTTCACGATGTACTTGAAGAGCATCAGGTCGTCGGCCGCGGCCAGCAGCGTGTTGAACTTGTAGTTGATCTCGGCCTGGCCACCGGTGCCGACCTCGTGGTGCTGGCGCTCGACCTGGAGGCCCTGGGCGTCCAGCTCGAGGGAGATCTCGGCGCGCAGGTCGGCGAAGTGGTCGACCGGGGCGACCGGGAAGTAGCCGCCCTTGTAGCGGACCTTGTAGCCGCGGTTGTTCTCCTCGGAACCGGTGTTCCAGGCGCCGGCCTCGGAGTCGATGTGGTAGAAGCCCTCGTTCGCGGAGGTGGCGAAGCGCACGCTGTCGAACACGTAGAACTCGGCCTCGGGGCCGAAGAACGCGGTGTCGGCGATGCCGGTGGAGGCGAGGTACGCCTCGGCCTTCTTCGCGATGTTGCGCGGGTCGCGGCTGTAGGCCTCACCCGTGATCGGGTCGTGGATGAAGAAGTTGATGTTGAGCGTCTTGTCCTTGCGGAACGGGTCCAGGCGCGCGGTGGTGATGTCGGCGCGCAGCGCCATGTCGGACTCGTGGATCGCCTGGAAGCCGCGGATGGAGGAGCCGTCGAAGGCGAGCTCCTCCGCCGGGTCGAATGCCCGAGCCGGGATGGTGAAGTGCTGCATCACACCAGGCAGGTCGCAGAAGCGGACGTCGACGAACTTGACGTCGTTCTCCTCGATGTACTGCTTCACTTCGTCGGCGTTCTGGAACATCCAACTCCTCCTACTCCCGGTCCCCGGGGGAGGGACGGGCTTTATAGCTCGTGGTGCGTCAGTGCGGTGCCGCACGCTGACCCGACCATAGGCAGACGGGATTTCTCCAGCATGACCCATTTGTTTCGCACAAGTTAACCAGGGTCCCGGCCGAGGGTCGCAAAGCCGCACCGGTACGGTGGTCGGGTGGACAACAGGCAAGCAATCGGATCGTGGCTCTCCGGCCCTCGCGCGGCCGCCGAGGAGATGGGCGTCGACTTCGGCTACCCCGGCCAGCGGCTCGGCCTGCCGCAGCACGGGTCCGGCTCGGTGGCGCGGTTCGGCCGCCGTCTGGGGGCCGTCGTCCTCGACTGGGCGGGCTGCCAGGTGATCGCCTACGGGCTGATCACGGGCGGCGACCTCGGCGCGGCGGGCAACTGGACGCTCGGGCTCTTCCTGGCCCTGAGCATCCTAACGGTGGGCACCGTCGGTTTCACCCCCGGTAAGCGGATCGCAGGTCTGCGGGTGATCGCGGAGGAGGGCGGCCGCCTGGGCATCGCCCGGGTGCTGCTGCGCACGCTGCTGCTGGCCCTGGTCATCCCGGCGCTGATCTGGGACCGCGACGGCCGCGGCCTGCACGACCGGCTGGCGCGCGCCGTCCAGGTCCGCATCTAGAACGCGCGGGACGGAACGAACGGGGGCGCCCCCCGAGCCGGTGGCCGGCTCGGGGGGCGCCCTGTTTCGTATACGAAAATCAGCTCAGCGGGTCAGCGCATCTTCCCGCCGCGCGGCATCCGCATGCCCTTGGGCATCGGGCCCTTCGGCAGCGGCATGTTGGACATCAGGTCACCCATGGCCCGCAGCTTGTCGTTGACCTGGGTGATCTGCGGGCCGGCCAGCACGCGGGGCAGCTTGAGCAGGGTGGTGCGCACCTTCTTGAGGGGCACCTCGCCCTCGCCCGTGCCCACGATGAAGTCGTGCACCGGCACGTCCGGCATGATCCGGGCCAGCTTCTTCTTCTCGTTCGCGAGCAGCGGCTTCACCCGGTTCGGGTTGCCCTCGGCGATCAGCACGACGCCGGCCTTGCCGACGGCCCGGTGGACGATGTCCTGCTGCCGGGTCATCGCGACGGCGGGAGTGGTCGTCCAGCCCCGGCCCACGTTGTCCAGCACGGCCGCGGCCGCTCCCGGCTGGCCCTCCATCTGCCCGAAGGCAGCCCGCTCGGCCCGTCGCCCGAAGACGATCGCCATCGCGAGGAACGCCACCAGGAAGCCCAGGATGCCCAGGTAGACCGGGTGGTCGATCAGGAAGCCGATCGCAAGAAAGACACCGAAGGTGACGATTCCCACGCCCGCGACGATCAGACCGACCTTCGGGTCGGCCTTGCGCGTCATCTTGTACGTCAGGGCGATCTGCTTCAGTCGCCCGGGGTTCGCAGCAGTCTCTGCGTTTGACTTCCTCGCCATAGAGCGAAGTTTACGTGGCCTGCGGGGCCCGGGTCGCCGCGGCCTCAAGTACGTGTTCGGTTTCGACCCGGTCCTGGGCCCTGCGGCGGTCTTCCAGCACGGCCGTCCAGGCGTTGCGCCGGGCGCCGCTCATGAGCAGCGACTCGATGCCGCGGAAGGCGTCGGAGAGAGTCGGGATGGCGATGGCGCGTACGGGCGCGGCCTGCATGATGTCGATCCCTTTCACGGTGCTCACGTCTGCATGCGGGGTGTTCGGTGCGTGTGCGGTGTGTGCGGTGCGTGGACCCATCGTCACTGATTGGTGTTACCAGCGCATGACCAGCCGGTCAAACGTTTTCGAAACATTGACGCGGCCCACCGGAACTCTTTCCTGGAAAAGAGCCTAGGGGCCGCGCCAATGCGGTGTTACTGCCTAGTAGGAGTTTGTGCGCGAGTTCACACGGACGCCGCACGCTTCTGCATCGCCTGGGTGTACAGACGTCCCGCCCGGTACGAGGACCGGACCAGCGGGCCGGACATCACGCCGGAGAAGCCGATCTCCTCGGCCTCCTTCGCCAGCTCCACGAACTCGGCCGGCTTCACCCAGCGCTCCACGGGGTGGTGCCGCGGCGAGGGCCGCAGGTACTGGGTGATGGTGATGAGCTCGCAGCCGGCCTCGTGCAGGTCCTTCAGGGCCTGCGAGACCTCCTCGCGCTCCTCGCCCATGCCGAGGATCAGGTTCGACTTCGTGACCAGGCCGTAGGCGCGCGCCTTGGTGATCACCTCGAGCGAGCGCTCGTAGCGGAAGCCGGGGCGGATCCGCTTGAAGATCCGCGGCACCGTCTCGACGTTGTGCGCGAAGACCTCGGGACGGGAGGCGAAGACCTCCTCCAGCAGCTCCGGAACCGCGTTGAAGTCGGGGGCCAGCAGCTCGACCTTGGTGTGCCCGGCCTCGCGGCCCGCGGTCTGCTGGTGGATCTGGCGCACGGTCTCCGCGTACAGCCAGGCACCGCCGTCGGCCAGGTCGTCGCGCGCGACGCCGGTGATGGTGGCGTAGTTGAGGTCCATGGTGACCACGGACTCGCCCACGCGGCGCGGCTCGTCACGGTCCAGGGCCTCGGGCTTGCCCGTGTCGATCTGGCAGAAGTCACAGCGCCGGGTGCACTGGTCGCCGCCGATGAGGAAGGTGGCCTCGCGGTCTTCCCAGCACTCGTAGATGTTCGGACAGCCGGCTTCCTGGCACACCGTGTGCAGTCCTTCGCCCTTCACCAGGGCCTGCATCTTGGTGTACTCGGGGCCCATCTTCGCCCGGGTCTTGATCCACTCGGGCTTGCGCTCGATGGGGGTCTGGCTGTTGCGGACCTCCAGGCGCAGCATCTTGCGTCCGTCGGGTGCGACTGCGGACACGACCGGCTCCCTGTGACTTCGATTGTTCGGGCGCCCACCAGGGTACGCCCGTAATTTCGTACGCTCTTACGTCGGCCAACCTGCGAGGCGCCGGAGGCATTCCCCGGCAGCCGCCTCGCGGCCGCCGGGGGCCTAACCCGCGGCGGGCTCCGTCTCGCGCGGCTTGAGCTCCGCGTGCTCCAGTACGTCCTTCAGGTGCCGCTCGACGACCGGCAGCACCTCGGCGATGGTGATCTCGCGGCCCAGTTCGTACGAGAGCGAGGTCACACCCGCGTCGCGGATGCCGCAGGGCACGATCCGGTCGAACCAGGTGTTGTCCGGGTTCACGTTGATCGCGAAGCCGTGCATCGTGACGCCCTTGGCGACGCGGATGCCGATGGCGGCGAGCTTGCGGTCCTCGCGGCGCTGGCCGGCGTTGGACGGGGCGTACTCGGGGCCGTTCAGCCGGGGGTCGAACTCCTCGTCGTGCAGCCGCGGGTCCAGGTCGAGGGAGAGCCCGCCGATCATGGGGCGGTCCTCCACCGGGTCACCGAGCACCCACACGCCGCTGCGGCCCTCCACCCGGGTGGTCTCCAGACCGAACTCGGCGGCGGTGCGGATCAGCGCCTCCTCCAGGCGGCGCACGTGGGCGACCACGTCCACCGGTCGGGGCAGCTTCATGATCGGGTAGCCGACCAGCTGGCCAGGGCCGTGCCAGGTGATCTTGCCGCCGCGGTCCACGTCGACGACGGGCGTGCCGTCGAGCGGGCGCTCGCTGGGGTCGGTACGCCGGCCTGCGGTGTAGACCGGCAGGTGCTCCAGCAGCAGGCAGGTGTCCTCGATCTCGTCCGCGAAACGGGCGGCGTGCACCCGGCGCTGCTCTTCCCAGGCCCGGGTGTACTCGACGGATTCCGGTCCGAAGCCCAGATGGACAAACCCAAGCTCAGCCACCGCAGCGCCTCCTCGTTGAACCTGCTGTGTGCACGTATCGCACTCAGCAAGGGTACGGCGGCCCCTCCGCAGGCCCCGGCGGGGGCCACGGCAGCTGCTTCGGCCGGCGTCGGCCCTTCGGCGGGCGGTCCGGGTCCTCGTCCGCCCGCGGCAGCCTCCGGTGGCCCTCCGAGTGGTCGTTGACCCAGCCGCACACCCCGCACGCGTACCGGCCGTCCAGCCCCGCGATGTAGGTGCCGCACCGCCGGCACTCCGCCTCGGTCAGCTCGGGCGGCGTCAGGGGGGCGGTGGATTCGGGACGCTCCTCGGGAAGGTGCGCCCGATGGGGCCGGCGGGTCATGGGCGCAGCGTACGCGGGGGGAGGGGGTCGGTCCGTAAAGCGCCCTACCGATTCTGCACACAAACGAGTGAGTGTGGCTTTGACCTGCGCGTATGGACTGCTCCATGTGCTAATGCCAGCACATCTCAGCACGGGGTCATCACCGGTGCTGAGTCGCCGTTACGCGGCCGGCCCCATGATCCCGTCGAGACGTTCACGGCCTGGACCATGGAGTCCGGCGTCATGCGCCCGTGTCGGCAGTAAGGGTGAGGGAGGCGTGTCCGAGCCGGTGGGACACGGCCGGGAGGGGCAGGCCGTTCAGGAGACATGTCGAGGCGAAGCAGTGCCGTAGGTCGTGGGCGCTCCACTCGTGCCGCACGGTGGCGGGCACCTGCCGCCACGCGTACCCGAAGTCGTCCCGGGCCGCGAGGCAGCTCGGGAAGAGCCATCTCGTCCACGGCGGGGGACGGCATGGGCGGGAGCAGGGCCTTGCTGAACGGACAGATACTTCCGTCTGTCTACGTTGAAGTTTCCGTGCCCTGGCACGTCCTTTCGAAGGCGACGGCCTTACCGTCCTTGAGGGGCGATGTGGGCCGTTGTGCAAGAGCTTGCCATCACGGGGCCGAACGTGATGCTTGCGTTCTAGGCGCTGGGGCCACCTCCTAACGTTAGGAGGTGGCCTACTTCGAGTTGGTGTTCCCGCGGCGAGGCCGGCGGGCGGGGCCAGTGACTTGGGGAGTTCCGCGCAGCCGATCCTCAACTCGGCATAGCTACACCTTGTAGATGGGCTCGTACGCCGCTACCTGCTCCGGGGTGACCTCCTCGACCGTGAGGTTCCCGGTCCACAGGTGGTCGCGGTAGCAGTACCCGTGAAGCTCAGCCCGTCGCCCTGGGGTGACCTTCCACGTACCGGCGGGCAGCTTCACCACCACGTCGCTGCCGCACGCCAACGACCGGCTCGCCTGCGCCATGATCCAGCGCGCATGGTCAGCAGGGCCTTCCGTCTCCCTGCACATCTTCCGGGCCGTGTCCCATAGCCGCCCCCACTCGACGCCAGGTGTCAGGGGACCGACGATCGCCACTTCTCCGATGTTCCGGCTGTCCAAGGAGTGGGTGGCGTAGCCGTACACGGTGCCGAACATCCGGAACACGGTGACGCGGCTTTGCCCTGCCAAGGGCTCAACAACTGCCATGCGGCTAACCTCTGTTCATGGGTGAGCCCCGGGCGCATTAGCCGCACCCGGGGCTCATCTCTCGGGCGAATCAGCAGCCGTCGCCGTCGCCGCAGCAGGCCGGGGGGTTGCAGTCCTTCGCGGCCCCCCACAGCCGCTCATCCAGGTGGAACCCGGCGGCCTTGACGCGGTCGGCCACGGACCCGATCAGGGGGCGGGTACGAACGGTGGCCTTGGGCTCGTGACCGAGGAAGAACCCGAACTGCTCCTCACACCAGGCGGCGTACGCCTGCGTGTGGAGGACGAACGAGTGCCACCCGGGGTCAACGGCGTCCGACGGGGTCATGTCGAAGGCGCGGGTGTCGCCCATGACCTTGAGGAAGGCAAGGGCCTGGTCCACGATCCGCCGGGCGGTGGACAGCTCGTGTCCGTACTCCTCCGCGCAGAACTCAGAGATCTTCTCGAACAGCTCGGGACTGACGAGGTCCCGCCCGTGCCGTAAGGCGACGGGTGATTCCAGCATGGTCGTCACAGTGAGATTCCCTCTCTCGACGGTTGGGGGCTGGTTACGCGGCGGGCGGGGGCGGCCACTTCGCTCCGCCGCCGTCGCCGGACTTGTCGCCGGGGTCGGTCATCGCTGCACCTCCTCTCGGCTCGCGGCCGGGAGGGGTGCGGTCCCCGCCAGAGGGCCCTTCGCCGCAGAGCGCTCCTCGTCCCACTTCTGGCCCCTGGCGCAGCTGGCGGGAGGCTGCGGCCACGGGGGCATGAAGAGCTTTGCTGCCTGTTGCTGTGCCGTCGTTGCTGCCGCCATCACCGCACCCCTTCACGTCACCCTCGCTGCGTCGGCAGCAATGGTGACCAGGGCCGGAGACAGTTCCTAGCCGGTTTCCTGTTCCCTCAAAAACCCGTCCCGGATGCCTTCAACGAGGCTCCGCATTTCATCGCCGGACACCGCCGCTTTCTCGAATCCTTCGAACTTCCGGACGTACATTTCAACGTCGCGCGGATCCGTGACGACTATCTCGGCGTGCACCGTCTCAACGGTCACCATGCGGTCGTCTCGGACGACGAAGGCGTGATTGGCGATGTCCGTCTGCGGGGCGGACAGCGGCACGACCCTGATGTCTACGTGCGCGAGGCGGGACATGGAGACGATCCGGTCGAGCTGCGCGGCCATCATCGGGGGCGGGACGATCCGCCACCGAAGGACGGGTTCGGTGATGACGAAGCGGAGCTTCTTCGTGCTGTCGAACAGCACCGCCTGACGTTCAAGCCTGCCGCTGATCGTGCGCGTGAGGGCGTCCTCGCTCAGGTCATGGCGCTGAAGGACGGCGCGAATGTATTCGGGCGTCTGGAGCAACCCGGGTACCAGAGCGGGCTGGAACAGCCTCAGGACGGCCATCTGAGCTTCCAGGGCCTTCGCCGCCTGCTGGCCCTTGTGGATGCCGGCCCGCTTGAGGAGACGCCACGCGGTGGCCTCAGTGGTCGCCGCGCGGGCAGCTTCCGTGTACTCGGCCTTGATGGCGTCAGAGACGCCTATGGCGGTCAGGATGCGCTCCACGTCCGTGGCGCTCGGCAGGAGGTTGGCGTTCTCAATCTTGGAGAGCTTGGACGGAGACATGAGGGCGCTACGGGCGACTGCTTTGGCTTCCTTGCCCGATGCCTCTCGCAGTGCCCGCAGCGCGGCCCCGAGCTGTGCCTTGTTCACTCGCCGTACTTGGCCCACCAGTCGGTGAACGGCACCGCGTGGGCGAGTGCCGTTTCCCGGTAGGCGACATAGGCGGCAGCCTCGTCCTGTGGCAGAACGTCGGCGCCGAGGTACGCCCCGGCGCCGTCGTACCGCATCACGGCCGTGTCCTTGGAGTCGAAGAGCCAGAAGTCCGGAACAGCGTCGAGCGGGTTCGGGGCGTCCGTAACGTCAAGGATGAAGAACTCTTCCCCGCCGGTCATGTTCGTCCGGTAGCCCCACCCCAGCTCGAATCGGAGGTACTCCGTGAGAGGCCGCTTGAGGACGTGCACGCGGTACACCCGCTTGCCCTCGTGCGTGAGTCCTCGGAGTTCTTCGACCCATCCGGCGTTGTAGCCCTCAGGCCGCTCCTGGCCGTCCTGGAAGGCCCGGTAGGCATCAACGTTCCCGGAGCCGCTGTAGTCGTCCAGAGTCTCCAGGCGGAAAGCTTCGTGCTGGAACCGCTCGAAGAGTTCGGCGAGGGTGCTAGAAGAGGCCATCGGCAATGGCCTTCTTGATCAGCTCGACGGGGATCTCCACGAGGGTTTCGTGAGCGGGAATCTTGAGCCCATGGTCGTCGGGCGTCTCGCCCTGCACGAGGAACGTACCTCGGTCGGTGGCGTAGATCGTCGGGCAGTCCTTCAGGTCACAGGTGCTGATCAGCTTGGTCACCTTCATGGCTCCGGTTCCCCTCTCCCGTTCGGCGTAGTGCCGCGTTCGATGCTCCCGACCCTGTGACCCCGGGGTCAAGCGATGACGATTGAGAGAACGGGAAACTGGCCCGGACAGCAGAAGACCCCCGACCTTGTGGCCGGGGGGTCCCGCTTTGAAATCCAGCACGGTGCCGACGCTATACCTATCCAGTATTGACCTATCTCGATGCGTCAGTAATCGGTCAACGATCCTTCCTGGCCACAGCTCACTGTCCACCCCAGGTCCTGTTCTGCACACGATCGGATGAATGTGGGGCAGAGAGGGCGGTGTGGACGAGGTTCGCCGCTACATTCACGCCGTTCACAGGGCCGGGACCCCGGTCCGTCACGTCAGGAGACCGTGGAGCCGATGACGGAACGACCTGCCCAGCGCGTCCCCAACCGGCAGCTCGCGGCGCTGATCGCGGAAGCCGGGTTCTCCAACGCCGGGCTCGCCCGCCGCGTCGATCAGCTGGGCCTGGAACACGGTCTCGATCTGCGGTACGACAAGACCTCCGTGACGCGGTGGCTGCGCGGGCAGCAGCCGCGCGGCACCACCCCGGCGCTGATCGCCGAGGTCTTCACCCGGCGCCTGGGCCGGCGGCTCTCCGCGCAGGACCTGGGTCTGGACGCCTGCGCGCCCGTCTACGCGGGCCTGGAGTTCGCCGCCACCCCGGAGGAGGCCGTGGACATCGCCAGCGGCCTGTGGCGCAAGGACTCCGGATCCCACGCCGAACTTCGGAAGATCGCCTTCACCCCGGCCGGGCTGGTCGTGCCCAGCCGGGACTGGCTCATCGGTCGGGCCGACGAGCGCGTGGGGCGGGGCGCAGACCCGGCAGCCGCCCGGGTCCCGGTACAGGGGCGGGCCTCCGTGCCCCGGCAGCGGCAGATCGACCGGGGACCCGGGCAGCGGGTGACGGGCGGCGACATCGCGGCCCTGCGCTCGGTCAGCGAGCTCTTCCGCGCCCTGGACCACGCCTACGGCGGCGGGCACGCCCGGCAGGCCCTGGTGCGGTACCTGGAACACGAGGCCGAGCCGATGCTCCGCGGGACGTACGGGGAGACCACCGGGCGGCGGCTGTTCTCGGCCGCCGCCGATCTGACCCGGCTCGCGGGCTGGACCTCGTACGACATCGCCGCACACGGTCTCGCCCAGCGGTACTTCGTGCAGGCGCTGCGGCTCGCCCAGGCCGCCGGGGACCGGCCGTACGGCTCGTACGTGCTGGTCACCATGAGCCGGCAGGCGGTCTACCTGGGCCACGGCCGGGAGGCGGTGCAGCTGGCCCGGGTCGCCCAGCAGGGCGTCGGCTCGGGTCCCCCGCCGGTGGTGCAGGCGCTGCTGCACTCGGCGGAGGCCCGGGGGCACGCGGTCCTCGGCGAGGTCCGGGCGTCGACGGCCTCGCTGGTGCGGGCCGAGCGGGCGCTGGGCGCGGCCCGGCCGGGGGACGACGTGCCGCACTGGGCGCGGTACTTCGACGAGGCTCAGCTGGCGGACGAGTTCGGGCACTGCCACCGGGATCTCCAGCAGTACCGGGCCTCGGCGCAGCACGCGGAGCGCTCGCTCCAGCTGCGGGCTCCGGCGTACGCGCGCTCGCGCCTGTTCTGCCGGGTGGTGCTGGCCACGGCCCGGCTGGGGCTGGGCGAGCTGGACCAGGCGTGCGCGCTGGGGGCGGAGGCGGCGCAGCAGGCGATGGAGATGCGGTCGGTGCGGGCGGTGGAGTACGTACGGGACTTCGAGCGGCGGCTGGAGCCGTACCGGGACGCGTCCGCGGTGCGGACGTACCGGGACCGGGTCGCGGCGCTGTCGTGACGCGGGGCGGCCGGCCGGGGGCCCCGGCTGGGGCTCCGGGCGGAGGCTCCCGGGCGGGGGCTCCGGGCGGGGGCTCCGGGCGGGGGCTCCGGGAGGGGGCTCCGGGCGGGGGCTCCGGGCGGGGGCTCCGGGCGGGGGCTGCCTCGGACGCCGGCGGGGCTGGAGGTGCCCCGCCGGCGTCGTCGACCGGTCTCAGGCCGCTACCCGCAGGGCCGGTTCCGGGGTGGCCGGCAGCGGGATGCCGAAGTCGCGCAGGACCGCGTTGGTGGCGCGGCGCGCCGAGTGCAGGGCGCCCTGGACGGTGTTGCTGTCGCGGTGGTCCCCGCACACGTACAGCCCGGCCAGGACGCGCACCGGGCGCCGTACGTCGTAGGGCGGGGGCATGGCGGGGAGGGCCTCCGGGGTGTGGTGGACGGCCAGGACCTCCCAGTCGCGGGTGGACGTGTCGTAGAGCCGGGCGAGACGGGAGGCGACCGTACGCGCCGGGGGCGGCGGGCCGAGCACGGTGGTGGTGACCAGGCTGCGGCCGGCCGGGGCCCGCGTCGGGTCGACCGCGCTCATCACGGCGGTGTGCGAGACGGGCCACGCGGGGTCGCCGTCCAGGAGCAGCGAGCCGTCCCAGGGCAGCGGTGCGGCGGTGGCGTGGTGCAGGACGGTGACCTCGTGGAAGTCGGGCACGCGCAGACCGGGCAGGAGTTCGGCGGCGGCCCGGGCGCCGGTGGCCAGGAGGACGGAGCGGCAGCTGAAGTCGCCGTGCTCCTCGGTGGTGACCAGGTTGGTGGCCACCGACCGGACCCGGACGCCGGTGCGGACGGTGCCGGGCGGCAGGCCCGCGGCCAGGCGGTCGGGCAGGGCCGCCGTGCCCCCCTCCGGCACGGCGAGGCGCCCGCGGGCGAAGGTGCGCAGGGCCAGGTCGGCGACCCGGCTGGAGGTGGTGAGGTCCGGGTCGCGGAGCAGGGTGGAGAGCAGCGGCCGGAGCACTCCGGCCGCGGTGCGCGGTGGCAGGCCGCGGGAGCGCAGGGCGGCCAGGGCGGTGCGTTCGGGCCGGGCCAGCAGGCGTTCCTCGGGCAGGGCGGCGAGCCGGCCGAGTGCGGCGCTGAGCCGTGCCTGGTCGAGGGAGCCGCTGGCGAGGGCGCGGGCCGGCGTGAGGGATCCGGCGCGGAGCTGTTTTCCTTCGGTGTGGACCAGGACCCCCGGCGCGAAGTTGCGCAGGGTCAGGCCCGCCAGGCCCGGGGTGCGTTCGAGCTCCGGGTAGGCGGTGTTGAGCAACTGGCCGATCCGGTCCAGCCGGAACCCGTCGGCCGAAACGGTGGCCATCCGGCCGCCGGAGTCGCCCGCGGCCTCCAGGACGGTGACCGTGACCCCCGCTGCGATCAGGTGGTGCGCGGCCGCGAGTCCTGAGACTCCGGCTCCTACGATGACGACGTCCGCACGGTGTGCGGAATGGTGTGAGCTGCTGAGCACGTGCCCCTCCCCGAGGTCGGCGCGGCTGTGTCTCGACCTCCTTCCCCCAACCGGCTCGAGGGGAACCCGAGTTGGCGGGGGTATTGCGGGATTGTGGTCAACTCCGGTCGCACGGCGGTCGCATCCGGGTCACAAACGGTCGCACGCTGGTCGCATGCCGGTCGGGGCTGCCGGGGCTGCCGGGGTCGGCGAGCCCGCGCGGCCGGACCCGACGGGCCTTACAGGGCGGCGCGGAGGGCGTCCTCGATGCCGGGGTGGCGGAAGACGAAGCCGGACTCCAGCAGCCGGGCGGGCCGGGCCCGCTGGCTGCCGAGCACGTCCTCGGCGAGCTCCCCGAGCACGGTGCGCAGGGCCACCGCCGGTACCGGCAGCAGCGCCGGCCGGCGCAGCACCCGGGCCATGGCCTCGGTGACCTGGCGGTTGGTCAGCGGCTCGGGGGCGGTGAGGTTGACGGGGCCGGCGAGGCCGGGGGTGTCGATGATGTGGCGCAGGGCGGCGATCTCGTCGTGGAGGGAGATGTACGACCAGTACTGCCGGCCGTTGCCGAGCCGCCCGCCGATGCCGGCGCGGAACAACGGGAACAGCTTCCCCCAGGCCCCGCCCTCGCGGGCGACGACCAGGCCGGTACGGGCGAAGGCGGTACGGATCCCGGCCGCGCGGGCCGGTTCCGCGGCGGCTTCCCATTCCACGCAGACGGAGGGCAGGAAACCGTGCCCCGCCGGGGCGTCTTCGTCGACGACCCGGTCGCCGGTGTCCCCGTAGTAGCCGACCGCCGAGCCGCTGACGAGCACGGCGGGCGGCTCGTCGAGGGCCGCGGCCGCCTTGGCGATCGCGGCGGTTCCGAGCACCCGGCTGTCCCGGATCTCCTTCTTGTACGCGGCGGTCCAGCGGTGTTCGCCGATCCCGGCCCCGGCCAGGTGCACGACGGCCGCGCAACCGGCCAGAGCGGCGGGGTCGACGTGGCCGCGGGCGGGGTCCCACCGCGCCTCGTCGCCCGCGGCGGGCGGACGGCGCACGAACCGCACCACCTCATGCCCGTCCGCCCGGAGGGACCGCACGAGGGCGCTGCCGATGAGTCCGGTCGAACCGGTGACCGCGATACGCATGCGGCCATCCTCGCCGATGCGGGGCCCCTGCGGGGGGCTCGGCGGGGGGGTGGCCTGGGCCGCTGCGCCCGGGGACGGGCCCGCAGCGACCCCGCCCGGGGCGCGGGGCCCGCACCCCCCGCCCGGGCCGCGGGCCCGCACCCCCGGCCCGGGGCGCGGGCCCCCGCGGCCTCGCCCGGCACGCCGGGCGCCTGCGGGGGGCTCGGCCGGCGCCCCGGGCGGGGCCGCTGCGGGCGAGGGAGGCCCGGCCGCGCGGCCTCACCGGCACGCCGCCGAGGGGCGGGGCGGGCGGGGCCGCGGGCCGGGCTGGCGCCCGCGGGCCGGGCTGGCGCCCGGGGGCCGGGCGGGCGCCCGGGGGCGGGGGCCGGGGGTCGGGCCCGGGGGTCGGGGGCGGACGCCCGTGGCCGGGCCGGCCCTCGGGGGCGGGGAGCCAGGGCCGGCGCCTGCGGCCCGGGGGCCGGGCGGGCTGGAGCAAGGGCCGACGGCAGCGGCCCGGGGGCCAGGCGGGCGCCCATGGCCGGGGCTGGAACCAGGGCCAACGGCAGCGGCCCGGGGGCCCGGGCTGGAGCCAGGGCCAGCGCCTGGGGCCTGAGGGTCGGGCGTGGGCCCGGGGGCCGGGGGTGGGGCCGGGGGGCCGGCCGGTCCCGCCGCGGCGGGGGTGGTCAGGTTGTGGTGCCGAGCCAGGTGCCCACCGCGTAGGTGACGGCCATGGCCAGGGCGCCGCCGGCCACGTTGCGCAGGACCGCGCGGAGCGCAGGGGCGCCGCCCAGCCGGGCGCTGATCACGCCGCAGAGGGTGAGCGCGGCGAGGACGGCCGCGGCCGTGACCGGGACGCGGGCGGACGGGCCGGGCAGGACGATCGCCAGCAACGGCAGCAGCGCCCCCACCGTGAAGGCGATGAAGCTGGCGAAGGCGGCGTGCCACGGGTTGGCCAGCTCGTCGGGGTTGATCCCGAGCTCCACCCGGGCGTGGGCCCGCAGCGCGTCCCGTTCCGTCAGCTGCTCGGCGGCCTCCCGGGCCAGCTCCCGGCTCAGCCCGCGCGCGGTGAGCAGGCCGGTGAGCTCCTCGAGCTCCGCCTCCGGCTCCTCGGCCAGCTCCCGGCGCTCCATCTCCAGCGCGGCCTGTTCGGAGTCCCGCTGCGAGCTGACCGACACGTACTCCCCGGCCGCCATGGACAGCGAGCCCGCGAGCAGCCCGGCCACGCCCGCCGCCAGGATCGCCGCCCGCGAGGTGGTGGCCCCCGCCACGCCGACCACCAGGCCGGCAGTGGAGATGATCCCGTCGTTGGCTCCGAGCACCCCCGCGCGCAGCCAGTTCAGCCGCGTACTGATGTCCGCACTCGGCGAACCGTCGCCGCTGCCACCGCCGTGCGCCTCGATGTGCGCCCACGTCGGGGCCTTGCCCGGTGCATCGTCTTCCGTCACGCCACCACTGTCCTGGTACGGGCCGCGCCGGGCCACCCGACGGGCGGGTCCGGGGTGCGCGCGCCTGGCCCCCGTACCAGGGTGGAGGGGTGAGACGCGGACGCGAGGAGCGGGGCCGGCTGCGCGGGGAGCCACCGCCGCGCTGGGCCCGGCTCGCGCCCGCGGTGGCCCTCGTGGTGCTGGTCCTCGCGCAGGTGCTCACTCCGGGCGACGTGGAACTCGGCTACTTCCTGGCGGGCCTGCCCCCGGTGGCCGCCTTCGCTTACGGAGCGGCCGGCACCGCGTTCTTCGCCGCTCTGGTCCTCGTGCTGCTCGGCGTGCCCGGCCTCGGTGTCACCCACGCCCCCCAGGGCTCGGACCTGGCCACGGTGGCGGCCGTCGGGCTGCTGAGCGTGGTGATCGCCTGGGTGCGGCGGCGCCGGGACGCCCAGCTGGTCAGCGTACGGACGGTGGCGGAGGCCGCGCAGCTGGCGGTCCTCCCGCCGGTCCCGGAACGGGTGGGTGCGGTGCGTTGCTCGGGCCTCTACCGGGCGGCGCAGCGCGGCACCCTGGTCGGCGGCGACCTGTACGACGTGCGGGCCGGCCCGTTCGGGGTCCGGGCGCTGGTCGCGGACGTACAGGGCCACGGACTGGCGGCGGTCGGCACGGTGGCGGCGCTGCTCGGCGCCTTCCGGGAGGGGGTGCTCGACGACGCGGGCCTGGCGGCGGTGGCGACCCGGCTGGACCGGCGGCTGGCGTCGGACGCGGCGGCCGCCCCCGACGGGCACCCCGAGTTGTTCGCGACGGCCCTGCTGCTGGAGTTCCCGCCCGGGCTGGACCTCGTACGGATCGTCTCGTGCGGGCATCCGCCCGCCCTGCGCCTGCGCGGGCCGGCGGTCGAGGAGGTGGCCGTGGACCCGGGGCCGCCGCTGGGCCTGGGGCTCGCGGGACCGGCCCCGCCACCGGTGACGGAGCTGGCGGTGCGCACCGGGGACCGCTTCCTGCTGCACACCGACGGGGTGACCGAGGCCCGGGACGCGACGGGGCACTTCTACCCGCTGGCGACACGGCTGACCGTGGTCGCCCGGGATCCGGCGGGCCTGGTCGGGGCGGTCTGGCAGGACCTCGTGGCCTTCACGGACGGCGGACCGCGAGACGACGTGGCCCTGCTGTTGCTGTCCCCGGACGGCCCCGCATGACCGCGCCACCACGAAGACGCCTGTACCGTACGTGACCGTCGAGCACACACAGTGATGACGACGGTGGGAGACACCATGTCCATGCTGCTGATCAAAGGCACGTTCCGGGTACCGCCCAGGTCCAAGCCGGACGGCGACACCATCCCCTTCATCCCGGACAACCTGGCCGACTGGAAACTGGTGCCCGGGCGCGAACCGATCGCGCCCGCACCGGACGGCCGCGTCAGCGTCCGGCTGGAGGCCGTCGACGCGCTGGAGACCCACTACGAGGGCGCCTACGGACCGGAACAGCACCAACCGCTGGACTTCGCACACCGGGCTGCGAACGAACTGCTGGCGTGGGTCGGCTTCGCCAGCGTCGACCGCCACGAGGACGAGACCGTGGCCACCATCCCCGAGAGCGTGCCCGGCTTCATCCTCACCCGGGGCTCCGACATCTACGGTCGCTGCGTGGCGCTGGTCGGCCGCGGCGCCCCGCCCGCGTGCAGCGGTTACGAGGTCAGGGTCGACGAGGCCCTGCTGCGCAAGACGGCCAACTTCCACCTGATCTCGCTCGGCCTGGCCTACCCGACGTTCTACGCGGGCTTCCCCCGGGAGCTGCGCGAGGAGCTCACCACTGCGTCCCGGGCGGCGAGGGCGGCCAAGAAGGGGCTGTGGGCCGACGAGGTCGACGTGACCATGAAGGGCGCGAAGATCACCGGCATGTCCTCCATCACGGCGGCGAACGGAGCGGTCATCCTCCCGAAGCTGTTCCGCCGGCTGAAGGAATACCTGGACCTCAAGCCCTCGGAACCGCTGCTGAACTGCTTCCCCACCTACCTGGCCGGAGCCGGGGACGAGTTCCGCATCGTGTCGGAACGCGACGGGTTGGTCGGCCTGCACCGCGTGGTCGAGGTCATCAACGGCCACACCCTGAGGATGACGCGCCAGATCGAAGAGATCGTCTTCGATGAGAAGTGAAGTGACCCTCCCCCGGCCACCGGTCGGCCGGTGACGCCGGCCCGCCGGGACCACACCCCGGCGGGCCGACACCTCCCCAGTCGTCGCGGTCGCTCACGCCGCCTGGATGAACGCGCGCACCATCTTGCACGTGACGTTGGACGGCCGGTGGATGCCCGTCCGGACGGCCATCGTCCGGATCTTCCGGTTGGTGGCGCGCCGGGCGTCGTACGTCCCCGCGTCGAGCAGGGATATCGCCAGGCGCATCGCCTTGAGACGGCGGTTGTGGCTCTCGTACCACTCGCGGGGCAGGCCCGCCGGCAGTGGCTTCTTCTTGACGTGCTGAATGGTGGTGGCAGTGGCCATCTACAGCCTCCCAAACGGTAGTTGGCTTCCTGTCGTTCTCCCTCGATTTTACGGGGCACCACTGACAAAAGCCCTGGCCGCGACGGCCCTCCGACGGACTGCGACGACCCCCGGCGACGCCCTCGATAGGCTGGACGGCATGGAGATCTGGATCAATCCCGCCTGTTCCAAGTGCCGCAGCGCGCTGACCCTGCTCGACGCCGAGGGCGCCGACTACACCGTGCGCCGCTACCTGGAGGACGTGCCCTCCGAGGACGAGATCCGCGAGGTGCTCGGCCGTCTCGGGCTGGAGCCGTGGGACATCACCCGCACCTCGGACCCGCTGGCCAAGGACACCGGCGTACGCGACCTGCCGCGCGAGGACACCGACGCGGCGCGGGCACTGTGGATCGCACACCTGGCCGCGCACCCGAAGTTGATCCAGCGCCCGATCATCACCGCCGAGGACGGCACGGCCGTGGTGGCCCGGTCCGAGGAAGCGGTCCGCGAGGCCCTGTCCCGCAAGGGCTGAGCGGCCTCCACCGGCTAACCGGCGGCGACCAGCCGGGCGATGTGCCCGGCCGCAGTCAGCGGCAGCGCGTGGTGCGAGGTCCCGGGCAGGACGTCGACCCGCGCGTCCGGGAGCGCCCGGCGCGCGGCCCGCGCCGCCCGGTCGGCGTCGTGACAGCGGGCGCTGCCGGCGAACAGCACGTCGACCCGTGGGGGGACGGGCAGTTCACCGAGCCCGGTCAGGTCCGGGCGCGGCCCGGTGACCGGCCGGGCCGCGGGAAAGCGGGCGGTCTCGTCCTGGAGCCGCAGCCAGGCCGGGTCGAGCACCGCTCCGCCGCTCTCCCAGGCGAGGAAGGAGCGGATCCGCCCGGGGGTGGGCCGCACCAGCATGGGCAGCGCGCGCAGCACGTACCCGGGGCGGAGCCCCGCGAAGACCAAGGTCGGGTCGAGCAGGACCAGGCGGCCGAGCCGGGCGGGCCGGGCGACCGCGTAATGCGAGGCGATCCAGGCGCCGTAGGAGTGACCGCCGAGGGTGACGGGGCCGTCCACGCCGAGCCCGTCGATCACCGCGTCGAGCCATCCGACGAGGTCCCCGACGGCCCGGACCGCCCGTCCGGGCTCCGGCACGCTCAGCCCCGGGTCCCCCACCAGGTCCACGGCGCAGACCCGGTGGGTGCGCGCGAGCCCGGCGGCGGCGCAGGCGCCCCACACCATGGAGGTGGCCCCTCCGCCGGGCAGCAGCACCAGCGGCGGGGCCCCGGCAGGTCCGCAGAGGGTGACGCGGGTGAGGCCGTACGGGGTGGGCAGGTCGGCCGTCTCGACGGGTTCGGGCCACTGGGCCAGGGCGGCGCCGTAGGCGGCGCGGAAGGAGGGGGAGGGGGTACGGAAGGAGGGGGTGGTGGTGCGGAAGAGACGCGTTGGGGACACGGCTGACTCCAATGCCTCGTCAGGCGATAATCTCGCTCAACGAGAGATATTAGGAGACGGAGGCGATGTGAGCCAGGACCAGGAAGCCGAGAGCCGGGCGCCCGGCCCCGGGGAACCCGAGAACCTGCAGCTGGTGCACTTGCTGCGGGCCGTAACCGTAGAGTTCGGCCTGCGCCAGGCGCAGTTCGCCGCCCGCAACGGCATGCACCCCACCGATGTACGCGCCCTGATCTGCCTGTTGGACGCGGCCCGCGCCGGCGAGGCCGCCACGGCGGGCCTCCTCGGCACCCGGCTCGGCCTCAACTCGGCGGGCACCACCGCACTGATCGACCGGCTGGAACGGCTCGGCCACGTGGTCCGGGTCCGCGACGACCGCGACCGGCGCCGGGTCCTGCTGCGCGTGGAGCCGGAGGCGATCCGGCTGGGCCGGGAGTTCTTCGGCCCGCTGATCGACGGGGTGCTGGCGGTGCTGGACTCCTTCGACCCGACCGAAAGGGACACCGTCCGCCGCTTCCTGACGGCCACCCACACCGTCTTCGCACCGGAGGCCGAGGCATGACGGAAGCCGACGGCGGGACGGGCACCGACAGCGGCGAGGCGGGCTGCGACAGCGGCACGGGCACCGACAGCGGCGAGGCGGGCCGCTACAGCGGCACGGGCGCCGATCTGCATCTCGACCTCCCCGCGGGAGGGGCCCGGCGGACCGCCCTCGCCCAGGCCCTGCGCCACGCCGTCCGCAGCGGGCGGCTGGCCGGTGGGACGCGGCTGCCGCCGTACCGGACGCTGGCCGCCGACCTCGGACTGGCCCGCAACGCCGTCGCCGACGCCTACGCCGAACTGGTCGCCGAGGGCTGGCTCACCGCCCGGCAGGGCTCCGGGACCCGGGTCGCCGAGGGGGCCGCGGAACCCTCCGCGGGGCGAGGGGCCCGGCGGGGTGCCGCCGAAGGAAATACCGGGCGGGACGCCGGGCCGAACGGCGGACGCGACGCCGGAGGGATGGCGGGAGGGATGGCGGGCGGCATGGCGGGAGGGGCCGTGGGCGCGGGCCGGCCGGCCGCCGCGTCCGCGGCTCCCCGCTACGACCTGCTCCAGGGCAAGCCCGACCCGGCCTCCTTCCCCCGGGGCCCGTGGGCCGCCAGCGCCCGGCGGGCCCTCGCCGAGGCGCCCACCGATGCCTTCGGCCCCGGCGATCCGCACGGACGGCCCGAGCTGCAGCGGGCACTGGCCGCCTACCTGTCCCGGGCGCGGGGCGTGCGTACCGGACCGGAGAACATCGTGGTGTGCTCCGGCTTCGCCAACGGGCTGCGGCTCCTGGCATCCATCCGGCCCCGGGACTGGGCCCTCGAGGCGTACGGACTCCCCTTCCACCACGGCATCCTGGACGCCGCCGGGGTGCGCCCGCACCCCGTCCCGGTCGACGAGGACGGCGCGCGGACGACCGAACTGCCGACGCGGGCACGTACGTTGCTGCTCACTCCGGCCCACCAGTTCCCGACCGGGGCCCGCCTCCTGCCTGCGAGGCGTGCCGCCGCCGTGGAGTGGGCCCGGGCGACCGGCGGTGTGATCGTGGAGGACGACTACGACGGGGAGTTCCGTTACGACCGCAAGCCGGTCGGCGCCGTGCAGGGCCTGGCCCCGGAACACGTGGTGTACGCGGGCTCGCTGAGCAAGAGCCTCTCGCCGGCGCTCCGGCTCGGCTGGCTGGTGCTGCCGGACCGGCTGATCGACCAGGTCCTGGCGGCGAAGGGGCAGCGGGAGTCGTGGGCGAGCGCGCTGGACCAGCTGGCGCTGGCCGACTTCATCGACTGCGGCGCGTACGACCGGCACGTCCGCCGGATGCGGAAGCGCTATCGGGAGCGCCGCGACCAGCTGGTTTCGGTACTGGCCGCCCGCACCCCGGACATCCGGATCACCGGCATCTCGGCCGGGCTCCACGCGGTACTGGAACTCCCGCCGGGCACCGAAGCCCCGACCTTGTCGGCGGCCCGAAGGGCGGGCCTGGCCTTGGACGGCCTCTCCTCCTACCACCACCGAGCGGACCCGACCCTACCCCGCGAGGGCCTCGTGGTGGGGTACGCGGCACCCCCCAACTCGGCCTTCGCGAGGGCGGTGGAGGTCTTGGCGGGGGTGGTGGCGGGAGGGGTGGCGGGAGGGGTGGCGGGAGTGGGTGGGGCGGTGGCTTCGGGGGGCCTGATTCCGCACACTGCCGATCAGGGAGGGTTTGGGGGTTTCCCGCCAGTCCCATAGTCCTTCCGGGTCGGGCCGCCCTGTCAAGGGCGCTCCTTCGTCGCGTCGCTTCGCGAT
>NZ_JBEZLA010000084.1:0-26423 GCF_040651925.1 Streptomyces sp. NPDC048349
AAGTACGTCCAGTACGGGGGCATCCGGCCGGCACGCCGAGAGCACGCACCGGACACCGCTCCTTCACCACGGACCTCCGTCAGACACCCCCTAGAACCAGCCCGCGGACCGCTCCCGCCGGTAGGCGCCCGGCGGTACCCCGACGATGCGGGTGAAGTGCCGGTTCAGGTGCGGCTGGTCGGTGAAGCCGACGGCGACGGCCGCCTCGGCGGGCGGGGTCCCCGCATCGAGCAGCCGGCGCGCCCGGCGGACGCGGGCGTCGGTCAGCCAGGTGTGCGGCGGCATCCCGTACCGCTCGCGGAAGGCCCTCAACAGGGCGAACGGGCTCGTCCCCAGCTCGGCCGCGAGCTGTTCCAGGGACGGCGGGCCGGCCATCCGGTCCTCCAGGACGGCCCGTGCCCGCTCGGCGTCGGCGCTTCCCGCGCGGCGGGGCGTACGGGCCGGCAGCGGGCCGGCGTGGCGGCTGAGCATGCGCGCCACCACCCCCCGCAGCAGCGTGTCGGCGGCCAGCGCGTTCCCGGCCTCGGCGGCCCGGTGGACCTCGGCGATCGCCCGGGAGCCCTGCGCGTCGGCGACCATGTCGGCGGTGAAGCCGGGGGTCCCGCGCAGCATGCCGATCTCCGCGGCGACCTCGGAGATCAGGTCGCGGGAGGGGTAGAGGGTGGCGTATGCCCAGCCCTCGGGCACGCCGGCCCGCGCGGTGTGCGCCACCTCGGGGTTGATCAGGACCACGCTGCCCGGCCCGGCCCGCACGGTGCCGCCGGGAAGGCCGATCTCCTCGATTCCGCCGGTGACGGCCGCGATGACGTACCCGTCGTGGGCGTGGCGCGGGAAGGTGTGGCGGACGTAGTGGGCGCGCAGCAGGTCCAGCCCGGGCAGCTGCGGGTACTGCCAGTGCCGGGCCCATTCCCGGCGCCCCTCGTCCGTCCCCATCACCCCATTCTGCGCCCGGCCGGAGGGGCTGTCCCTGCAGGTCCGGCCCGTTGTCAGTGCCGGGGTGCACGATGGGGGCATGTCCGGCTCCGCGCTCGCCTCGTTCTCCCCCGCGACCCGCTCCTGGTTCACGGGGGCCTTCGTCACGCCCACCTCCGCGCAGGAAGGCGCCTGGCGGGCGATCGGGCAGGGCTCCGACGTGCTGGTCGTGGCGCCCACCGGCTCCGGCAAGACGCTGGCGGCCTTCCTCGCGGCCCTCGACAGGCTCGCCTCCACCCCGCCGCCTGCCGAGGCGAGGAAGCGGTGCCGCGTGCTGTACGTGTCGCCGCTGAAGGCCCTGGCCGTGGACGTGGAGCGGAACCTGCGCAGCCCGCTGACCGGGATCCGCCAGGAGTCCGTGCGCCTGGGCCTGCCCGAGCCCGAGATCCGGGTGGGGATCCGCTCGGGCGACACCCCGCCCGCCGAGCGCCGGGCGCTGGTCACCCGCCCGCCCGACATCCTCATCACCACGCCCGAGTCGCTGTTCCTGATGCTGACCTCGGCCGCCCGGGAGGCCCTCGCCGGGATCGAGACCGTGATCCTGGACGAGGTGCACGCGGTGGCCGGGACGAAGCGCGGCGCGCACCTGGCCCTGTCCCTGGAGCGGCTGGACGAGCTGCTGCCGCGTCCCGCGCGCCGGATCGGGCTGTCGGCGACGGTGCGGCCGGTGGACGAGGTGGCCCGGTACCTCGCGCCGCGCGGCCGGGTGGAGATCGTGCAGCCGCCGTCGGACAAGGAGTTCGACCTGTCGGTGGTCGTCCCCGTGCAGGACATGGGCGAGTTGGGCGGCTCTCCCGCCACCGAGGGCCGGGAGGGCGGGGACAAGCCCTCCATCTGGCCGCATGTGGAGGAGCGGATCGCGGACCTGGTGCAGGCGCACCGCTCCACGATCGTGTTCGCCAACTCCCGCCGCCTCGCCGAGCGGCTGTGCAACCGGCTGAACGAGATCGCGTACGAGCGCGCCATGGGCGAGGCGCTCCCGGAGGGCGCCCCTCCGGCGGAGGTCATGGCCCAGTCGGGCGCCGCCCAGGGCGCCCCGCCGCTGCTGGCGCGGGCGCATCACGGGTCGGTGTCCAAGGAGCAGCGGGCCCTGGTGGAGGAGGACCTGAAGGCGGGCCGGCTGCCCGCCGTGGTCGCCACCTCCAGCCTGGAGCTGGGCATCGACATGGGCGCGGTGGACCTGGTGGTGCAGGTGGAGTCGCCGCCGTCGGTGGCCTCCGGGCTCCAGCGGGTGGGCCGCGCCGGGCACCAGGTGGGCGCGGTCTCCACCGGTGTGGTCTTCCCCAAGTACCGGGGCGACCTGGTGCAGGCGGCCGTGGTCACCGAGCGGATGCGCACCGGCTCCATCGAGTCCCTGCGCATCCCGTCGAATCCCCTGGACGTCCTGGCGCAGCAGCTGGTCGCGATGGTCGCGATGGACACCTGGCAGCTGGACGACCTCCTGGCGCTGGTCCGCCGGGCGGCTCCGTTCGCCGCGCTTCCCGAGTCGGCGTTCACCGCGGTGCTGGACATGCTCGCGGGCCGCTACCCGTCGGACGCGTTCGCCGAGCTCAGACCGAGGGTGGTGTGGGACCGGGTGGCGGGTACGATCACCGGCCGCCCCGGCGCCCAGCGCCTCGCGGTGACCTCCGGCGGCACCATTCCCGACCGCGGTCTCTTCGGGGTCTTCCTCGCCGGATCGGACCCCAAGAAGGGCGGCGGCCGGGTCGGGGAGCTCGACGAGGAGATGGTCTACGAGTCCCGCGTCGGGGACGTGTTCACCCTCGGCACCACTTCGTGGCGGATCGAGGACATCACCCGCGACCGGGTCCTGGTGACCCCGGCGCCCGGGGTGCCGGGCCGGCTTCCGTTCTGGAAGGGCGACCAGCTGGGCCGCCCGCTCGAACTGGGCCGCGCGGTCGGCGCGTTCCTGCGCGAGCTCGGCGGGCTGGGCGACGAAGACGCCCGGCTGCGGCTGCTGGCGGCCGGTCTGGACGCGTGGGCGGCGGAGAACGTCATGGCGTACCTCTCCGAACAGCGCGAGGCGTGCGGTCATGTGCCGGACGACCGGACCATCGTCGTCGAGCGGTTCCGCGACGAGCTCGGCGACTGGCGGGTCGTCGTGCACTCCCCCTTCGGTGCCCAGGTGCACGCCCCGTGGGCGCTGGCGCTGGGCGCCCGTCTCGCCGAGAAGTACGGCATGGACGCGCAGGTCATGCACGCCGACGACGGGATCGTGCTGCGCCTGCCGGACGCCGACCTGCTGTCCATGGACCTGCTGGACCACGACCCCGCCGCCCCGGCGCCCTTCGAGTTCGACGACGAACAGGCTCCGCTCGGCGCGGCCGATGTCGCCTTCGACCACGGTGACGTCAACCAGCTGGTGACCGATCAGGTCGGCGGCTCGGCGCTCTTCGCCTCCCGGTTCCGCGAGTGCGCGGCCCGCGCCCTGCTGCTGCCGCGGCGCAGTCCCGGCAAGCGCACCCCGCTGTGGCAGCAGCGCCAGCGCGCTTCGCAACTGCTCCAGGTGGCCTCGGAGTTCGGCTCGTTCCCGATCGTGCTGGAAGCCGTACGCGAATGCCTCCAGGACGTCTTCGACGTGCCCGGCCTGACGGAGCTGATGGCCGACATCGAGGCCCGCCGGGTCCGCCTGGTCGAGGTGACCACGCCCGAGCCCTCGCCGTTCGCGCGTTCCCTCCTGTTCGGTTACGTCGCCCAGTTCCTCTACGAGGGCGACTCGCCCCTCGCCGAGCGCAGAGCGGCGGCGCTGTCGCTGGACTCCCGTCTGCTGGCGGAGCTGCTGGGCCAGGCGGAGCTGCGCGAACTGCTCGACGCGCAGGTGCTGGAGGAGCTGGAGGGGGAGCTGCAGTGGCTCACCGAGGACCGGCGGGCCAAGGACGTCGAGTCGGTGGCCGACCTGCTGCGCCTGCTGGGGCCGCTGACCGGGGCCGAGCTGGCCGAGCGCGGGGCGGAGCCCGGCTGGGCGCCGGAGCTGGCCTCGGCGCGCCGGGCCATCCGGGTCCGGATCGGCGGCGCGGACCACTGGGCGGCGATCGAGGACGCGGGCCGGCTGCGCGACGCGCTGGGCACGGCGCTGCCGGTCGGCGTCCCGGAGGCCTTCACCGAGCCGGTCAAGGACCCCCTGGGCGATCTTCTGGCCCGGTACGCCCGCACGCACGGGCCGTTCACCACGGCTGCCGTCGCCGCCCGCTTCGGTCTGGGCCCGGCAGTGACCGAGGGCGCCCTGCACCGGCTGGCGGCGGCCGGAAGGGTCGTCGAGGGCGAGTTCCATCCGGCGGGCATCGGCCGGGAATGGTGCGACGCGACGGTGTTGCGCAGGCTCCGCCGCCGTTCCCTGGCCGCGCTGCGCCAGGAGCTGGAACCGGTCCCCCCGGCCTCGCTGGCCACCTTCCTGCCGCAGTGGCAGCACCTGGGCGGCGCCCTGCGCGGCATCGACGGCCTGGCCCGGGCCGTGGAGCAGCTGCAGGGCGCCCCGGTCCCGGCCTCGGCGCTGGAACGGCTGATCCTGCCGTCGCGGGTCAGCGGCTACACCCCCGGCCTGCTGGACGAGCTGACCACGGCGGGCGAGGTGGTCTGGGCGGGCGCCGGAGCCCTGCCGGGCAAGGACGGCTGGATCTCCCTGTACCTGGCGGACGCGGCTCCGCTGCTCCTGCCCCCGCCCCACCCGCTGGAGCTCGGCCCCGTCCACCAGGCTGTGCTGGATTCCCTCTCGGGCGGATACGGCCTGTTCTTCCGCCAGATCGCCGAGTCGGTGCGGGCCGCGTTCCCCGAGGCGTCCGACCTCGCGCTCTCCGAGGCGGTGTGGGACCTGGCCTGGTCGGGGCGGCTGACCAACGACAGCCTGAGCCCGCTGCGGTCCCTGCTCGGCTCGGGCCGCACGGCCGGCTCGACCGCTCACCGGGCGCGGCGTACGGTCCCGCGCGGCCGGTACGGCACGCTCAGCGCCTCCGTGTCCCGCACGGGTCCGCCGACGGTGTCGGGCCGCTGGTCCCTTCTGCCGTCCCAGGCCCCCGATCCGACCCACCGGGCCCACGCCCTCGCCCGGACCCTGCTGGACCGGCACGGGGTGGTGACCCGGGGCGCGGTCGCCGCGGAGGGGGTGGAGGGCGGCTTCAGCGCGGTCTACCGCGTCCTGTCGGCCTTCGAGGACAGCGGCCAGGCCCGCCGGGGCTACGTGGTCGAGGGGCTGGGCGCGGCCCAGTTCGCCATGGACGGGGCGGTGGACCGGCTGCGGGCCGCCGAGCGGACCCCGCCCCCGCTGGCGGCGGTGGTCCTGGCCGCGGCCGATCCGGCGAACGCGTACGGGGCGGCGCTGCCCTGGCCGGAGCCGCCTGCCGGGGCCACGCACAAGCCGGGCCGCAAGGCGGGCTCGCTGGTGGTCCTGGTCGACGGCGAGCTCGTCCTGTACCTGGAGCGCGGCGGCAAGACCCTGCTGGCCTGGGCGGAGCCCGGCGATCCGCGTCTGGAGGCAGCCGTCGGCGCCCTGGCGGCCGCTTCGCGTGCGGGCACCCTGCCGGCGTTGACGGTGGAGCGCATCAACGTCTCCCCGTCGCTGACTTCGCCGCTGGGCCGGGCCCTCGAGGGGGCGGGTTTCCACGCCACCCCGAGGGGGCTGCGGCTGCGGCACTGATCAGCGGATCACCTTCATCCCGAAGCGCGCGCCGCCGAGTGCGAACTGGATCGCGCTGTGCATGTGGGCGTACATCTCCATGCCGCGGGAGGAGACGATCGGGCCGAGGTCGAGCACGTCCTGCCAGCCGTAGGCCCTCAGCACCTCGGTGACCTGCTGTTTGGCTCCCTCGTCCTCGCCCGCGATGAACATCGTGTGCTCGCCGCCGCCGACGCCCTGCGGGTTCACGACGGTCTCCTGCTCCTGAGTGACGCCCGCCTTGACCACGTGGGCCCGGGGCAGGGCCCGCTGGATGCGTTCGCCGAGGCTGTCGCAGTCCACCGGGTCGAGGGCCGGCATGACGCCCCAGGGGGTGGGCCACGGGTGGGCCCGCTCCGGGTTGTAGATGTACGGAACGGCGTAGTCCATGACGGTCTTGCCGGCCAGGTGCTCGCCGATGCCGCTCAGGACCCGTACGGCGTTGGCCCCGTCGATGCCGTTGATGACGAAGTCGGCGCCGTCCGCGGCGCCGGCGAAGTTCATGACGTCGATGCCGGGGTAGTCGGCGAGCCACTGCCCGAAGGGTTCGATGCCCATGAAGTCGGGCTCGGTCCGCCCGAGCGTGGCCTCCGAGTCGCGCGTGCCGACGACCACCTCGTGGCCGAGTTCCACGAGCCGGGCGGCGTGGGCGCGGCCACCGCCGCCGGTGCCGAGGACGGCGATCCTCATGCGCAGGCTCCGTTCTCGCCCAGGTCCACGTCCACGGTCCAGCCGAAGGCTTCGGTGGAGAGGCGGCGGGCGCCGTCGTGCGCCTCGTGGGGGACGGTGACGTCCGCCGGGTTCAGGGGGTGCGCTGGTGTCATCTTCTGTCTCCTTCGGTCCCCCCGGGCGACTGCGAACAACCCGTCCACCGTAACATCAGTACGGACGTCCGTACCAATAGACTTGTGCGAGAGTGAACCGCACCCGGGAAGGAGCCTGACCGCCGTGACCGAGAAAGCCCGCAGGACCCGCCGACACGACCCGAACCGGCGGGAGCGGATCGCCGAAGTGGCCGAGGAGCTCATCGCCGAGCGGGGGCTGGAAGGACTGACGCACCGGGCCATCGCCGAGCGGGCGGACGTGTCCCTCAGCTCGACGACCTACCACTTCGCCGACCGCGAGGCACTGATCCGCGCCGCCCTGGAACGGGCCTCCGACCGGTTCGCGGGCTTCGTCAGCCAATGGGCCGAAGACCTGGCCACGGCCACCCCGGAGCGGATCGCGGAAGCCCTGGCGGACAGCGTGCTGAGCTGCCTCGGCGAGGGGCGCACCCGGGCCGTGGTCGAGTACGAGCTCCACGTCGCCGCCCTGCGCCGCCCCGAACTGCGCGAGAGCGCGAGCCGCCCCGCCCAGGCGAGCACCGCCGCGATGACCCCGATCGTCGGCCCCGCCATCGCTGCGACCATCCCCCCGCTGATGACCGGCCTGTGCCTGCACGCGATGACCGCCCCGACCCCGCCGACCCGCACCGAGGTCCTGCTCGTCCTGCGCCAGGCCCTGGGGCTGACCGGCTCCTGAAGCCCCCCGCCCCCGTCCCGGCGGGACAATGGCGGCATGCCCGAAGGAGACAGCGTCCGGCGCGCGGCGAGCCGCCTGCACACCGCCCTCGCCGGCAAGCCCCTCACCCGCAGCGACCTGCGCGTCCCCCGCTTCGCCACGGCAGACCTCACCGGCCGCACCACGCTCGACGTCACCCCGCGCGGAAAGCACCTCCTCGCCCGGTTCGAGGGCGGCCTCACCCTGCACAGTCACCTGCGCATGGACGGTGCCTGGCACGTCTTCCCCGCGGGCGCGAAGTGGCGCGGCGGCCCCGTCCACGAGATCCGGGCGATCCTCGGCACCGCCGACCACACCGCCGTCGGCTACCGCCTCCCCGTCCTGGAACTGATCCGCACCGCCGACGAGGACCAGGCCGTGGGACACCTCGGCCCCGACCTCCTCGGCCCCGACTGGGATCCGGACCGGGCCGCCGCCAACCTCCTCGCCGCCCCCGAGCGCCCCCTCGGCGAGGCCCTGCTCGACCAGCGCAACCTCGCCGGGATCGGCAACATCTACAAGGCCGAGCTCTGCTTCCTGGCCGGCGTCACCCCGTGGACCCCGGTCGGCGCCCTCCCCGACGCCGTCCTGCCCCGCCTGGCCGCCGCGGCCCACCGCCTCCTCGCCGCGAACACCGGCGACCGGCCGGGCCCCCGCAACACCACCGGCAGCCGCCGCCCCGGCCAGGACCTCTTCGTGTACGGCCGCAAGCACCGCCCCTGCCTGCGCTGCGGCACCCCGATCCGCGAGGCACCCCAGGACGACCGCCCCACCTACTGGTGCCCCCGCTGCCAATCGGGCCCGACCGGCTAGTTGACGACCCGTCAGATCCGCTCGTACGGTCCCGGCATGCCCACACCCACAGCCTCGTACGACCTCACCGGCCGCACCGCCCTGATCACCGGCGCGGCGAGCGGCATAGGCCGCGCCACCGCCCTCCTCCTCGCCGGGGCCGGCGCCCACGTGCACTGCGCGGACCGCGACGGACAGGGCCTCGCCGAGACGGCCGCCCTCGTGGCCAAGGCCGGCGGCGCCGCGACCGTCCACGCCCTCGACGTGACCGACCGGACCGCCCTGCGCGCCGCCGTCACCGCCGCCGGCCCGCTCGACATCGCTGCGGCGATCGCCGGGGTCATGCACACCAGCAGTGTCCTGGAGACCGCTGACGAGGACCTCGACCGGATCTGGGACATCAACTTCAAGGGGGTCCTGCGCACCTGCCAGGAAGCCGCCCGCTCCATGATCGCAGCGGGTCGCCCCGGCTCGATCGTCACGATGGCCTCGGGGGCCGTGGACGCCGCCCAGCCGGGCCTGCTGTGCTACAGCGCGGCCAAGGCCGCCGTCGTCCAGCTGACCAAGACGCTCGCCACCGAGGCCGGCCCGCACGGCATCCGCGTCAACGCCGTCGCCCCGGGCTGGATCCGCACCCCCATGACCGGCCGGCACGGCGCCGAGGTCCAGGAGCGGACCGAGGCGGCGATGGTCCGCATGTCACCGCTGCGCCGGGTCGGCGAGCCCGAGGACATCGCCCAGGCCGTGCTCTACCTGGCCTCGGACGCCTCGTCCTTCACGACGGGCCAGATCCTGCGCCCGAACGGCGGAGTGTCGATGCCCTGGTAGCCTCCGCGGCCCCCGCGGTCCTGCGGCGCACCGGGTCGGGAACGCAGTGGACGGGCAGCAACCCCAGCCCCCAGCCCCCCACGGCCACCGCACCCTCCACGGGCCCGGACTCCGCGGGCGCCAGGGCCAGCCGGAGCACGGCCCACCACCACAGCACCCCCACCGCCAACGCGAGGGCTGTCAGTAACGGCCGCACGGCTACCTCCCAGGGGCCGGAGCCCGGACCGCACCATCGTCCCGCACCCGTCCCGGACCCGCACCCAGAACGGCCGGGAGCCCCGTCCGGTGCCTGACGCACCGGCCGGGGCTCCGGCCACACTCATACGCTCACGTACTCGCTCACGCGGCTACGACATTCACCGCTTCCGCAGGCGCCTTGATGGTCACCCGCTCCGGTCCGGCCGTGACCGAGGCCATGGAGACCGAATTGAGCATCGGGCGGACCGGTACGCTCACCGGTTCGCTTGCCGCGGCCGACTGTGCCAGCTCGGCCAGCGACAGTTCATCGCTGACTTCGCGCATCAGCTCGGACATCCGTACGTCCAACGCGTCGCAGATCGCGGAGAGCAGCTCGGAGGATGCCTCCTTCTGCCCCCGCTCCACCTCGGAGAGATAGCCGAGCGAAACTCGGGCCGACGAGGAGACTTCGCGCAGAGTACGGCCCTGGCGCTGGCGCTGCCGACGCAGCACGTCACCCAGCAGGCGACGGAGCAGAATCATCGGTGGCTCCCTCCTCTGACCGTGTAGCCGCATCCTTCACGCCCCACCGTACCGCCTCGCGCCGCGGCCGTGCGGGGAGCGATGTCGTGTTCACTCAGGGCTGCAAACATCAAATCCCCCCGTTCTGTTCCGTATCCTGCCCCCGCGCATTCTCACGGAGTTGGCTTGAGAGAAGTTCGAGCACTGTCCGTGCACTCTCCCTACGGATTTCCGCCCGGGAGCCGTTCAACCTCAGCCGGGCCGTTTTCCTGACCTCCGGGCCCTCCACGGCGACGAAAACCGTGCCCACCGGCTGCCCGTCCTGCGGGTCGGGGCCGGCCACCCCGGTGGTCGCGATCCCCCACGAAGCGCCCATCACTCCCCGCACCCCCGCGGCCATCTCCGCGGCGACCTGCGCGTTCACCGCGCCCTGCGCCGCCAGCAGGCCGGCGTCCACCCCGAGGACCCGGTGCTTGAGCTCCGTCGCGTACGCCGTCACCGAGCCGCGGAAGGAGCGCGAGGCCCCCGGAACCGCGGTGAGCTCCGCGGCCACCATGCCGCCGGTCAGGGATTCGGCGACGGCGAGGGTCTGGTCACGCTCCGCGAGCAGCCGCAACACCTGCGCAGCCACCCCGGCCACTCCAGTCGCTCCAGCCGCCCCGGACGCGTCCACCGCCTCCGCAGAGCCCCCCGTCGTGTCCGTCACCGCGCGGCCCGCTCCGCGGCCAGCCCCCTGCGGCGCAGGACGACGGCCTGCCGGATGTAGTCCAGTCCGGTGACCACCGTCAGCACGACGGCGAGGGCCATCACCCAGAAGCGCAAGGTCGCCAGCGGGCCGGTCAGCGCGAGCACGTACATGCCCACGGCCGTGCCCTGCGCCAGGGTCTTCAGCTTGCCGCCCCGGCTGGCCGGAATCACTCCGTAGCGGATCACCCAGAACCGCAGGAGCGTGATCCCGAGCTCGCGCCCGAGGATCACCCCGGTCACCCACCACGGCAGGTCGCCGAGCCAGGACAGGCAGACCAGAGCCGACCCCATGATCGCCTTGTCGGCGATGGGGTCGGCGATCTTGCCGAAGTCCGTGACCAGGTTGTACGTCCGGGCCAGGTGCCCGTCGAAGATGTCCGTGATCATGGCGACGGCGAACGCCGCCCACGCCCAGGCCCGCCAGGCCGGGTCGTAGCCGCCCTCGGCGAGCAGCAGGAAGACGAAGCCCGGCACCAGCACGAGCCGGATCATCGTCAGGATGTTGGCGATGTTCCACAGGCTGGCCTGATTGACCGCGGCGGTTCCCAGCTTCGCGCCGGGCGCCGGCCGGCGGCCGGTCCCGCCCGCCGCAGATGCCGGGACTCCGGTCATCCGGCCGCCTCCTCGAGATCCGTGCCCAGGGGCTCGGCCACCAGGTCCACACCCAGGGTGCCGACCACCTTCGCCGTGACGATACGCCCGGGGACCAGGCCGGCGCCGTCCGTGAAGACGACCTGCCCGTCGGTTTCCGGGGCCTGGTGGGCGGCGCGCCCGTAGGCGCCCTCGCCGTCCTCCGCCTCGTCGAGCGGGACGACCGTCTCGACGAGTACCTCCAGCGTCTCTCCGATCCGCTCCTCCGCGCGCTGCGAGGTGAGCTCCTCGGCGAGCCGCTGCATGTGGGCGAGCCGCTCGGCGATCGTGTCCTCGTCCAGCTTGTTCTCGTACGTGACGGCCTCGGTGCCGTCCTCGTCGGAGTAGCCGAAGACGCCGATGGCATCGAGGCGCGCATGGGTGAGGAAACGCTCCAGCTCGGCGAAGTCCGACTCCTTCTCGCCGGGGAAGCCGACGATGAAGTTGGACCGGACGCCGGCCTGCGGGGCCTTGCCACGGATGGTGTCCAGCAGCTCCAGGAACCGGTCGGTGTCCCCGAAGCGGCGCATGGCGCGCAGCACGTCGGGGGCCGAGTGCTGGAAGGACAGGTCGAAGTACGGCACGACCTTGGGGGTCGAGGTCAGGACGTCGATCAGACCGGGCCGCATCTCGGCCGGCTGGAGGTAGCTGACGCGGACGCGCTCGATGCCGTCGACCTCGGCCAGCTCCGGCAGCAGGGTCTCCAGCAGGCGGATGTCGCCGAGGTCCTTGCCGTAAGAGGTGTTGTTCTCGGAGACCAGCATGATCTCCTTGACGCCCTGCTCGGCGAGCCAGCGGGTCTCGCCCAGCACGTCGCTGGGGCGGCGGGAGATGAACGAGCCGCGGAACGAGGGGATGGCGCAGAAGGAGCAGCGCCGGTCGCAGCCCGAGGCCAGCTTGACCGAGGCCACGGGGCTCTTGTCGAGGCGGCGGCGCAGGGGCGCGCGCGGCCCGGAGGCGGGCGCGAGCCCCTCGGGCAGGTCGGCGGGGGCCTCGGAGACCGGCTCCTGGGCGTGGCCCGGGAGCGCGACCTCGGCGTCCTGGCGCTGCGCCGGGCTGATCGGCAGCAGCTTGCGCCGGTCGCGCGGGGTGTGGGAGGCGTGGATGCCGCCGTTGAGGATGGTCTGAAGACGGTCGGAGATGTCGGCGTAGTCGTCGAAGCCGAGCACGCCGTCCGCCTCGGGGAGCGCTTCGGCGAGTTCCTTGCCGTAGCGCTCGGCCATACAGCCGACGGCGACGACGGCCTGCGTCTTGCCGTGGTCCTTCAGATCATTGGCTTCGAGCAGGGCGTCTACGGAGTCCTTTTTGGCGGCTTCGACGAATCCGCAGGTGTTGACGACGGCGACGTCCGCATCGGCGGCGTCCTCGACGAGCTCCCAGCCATCCGCCGCCAAGCGGCCTGCGAGCTCCTCCGAGTCCACCTCGTTACGGGCGCAGCCAAGAGTGACAAGGGCGACGGTACGGCGTTCGGGCATGGACTCAAGACTACTTCGTCCCGGCGCCGGCCCCCGCCCCACGCCCCCTCACGACAAGATCCCCGGGGCCTGCGGCAGGTACCGCACAGCGCCCCGGGGATCCGGATCAAAGCGTTCCGCCCTAGGGCGGCCTCGGGTCAGCCCGCCTGGGGCTGTTCCTGGAGGGGGTCTTCCCTGGTGTATGTGAGACGTTCCACCTGGCCCGGCTGGAAGTCGTCCTTGATCTCCTTGCCGTTCACGAAGAGCTTCACGGCCCCGGCGTCGCCGAGCACGAGGTCGACGGACTCCTTGTCCGTGAAGGTCTTGGACTCGCCCTGGGACAGGGTGCCGTCGAACAGCAGCCGGCCGTTGTGGTCCTTGGCCGAGATCCAGCTCTCGCCGGTGTCGGCCGTCAGGACGACCGTGACGAGGTCCTTGGGCGCGGCGGCGATCGCGCTGTCGGTGGGCTCCGGCTTGGGCGCCGGCGGCGTCTGCTGGGGCTGTGCGGCCGGCTTGCCGCCGCTCTGCTTGGGAGCCGGCTTGGGGGCGGCGGAACCTTCCGCCACCGGCTTCTTGGCGTTGTCGTCGCCGCCGCTGAAGGCGGTGAAGCCCACGAAGCCGATCACGGCGACGATGGCGGCGACCATGGCGGCGGTCCAGTTGGGCCGCTGCCGCTCGGGGCGGAGGCGCTCGGCCTCGAACATCGGCGCGGCGGGGGTGGGTGCCGGCCGGCCGCCGTGGGCCGCGTCGTAGCTCTCGACCAGGGGTACCGGATCGAGGTGCACGGCGCGGGCGAGCGTACGGATGTGGCCGCGGGCGTAGACGTCGCCGCCGCAGCGCGTGAAGTCGTCCTCTTCGATCGCGTGCACGATCGGGATGCGCACGCGGGTGCTGGAGCTGACCTCGTCGACGGTGAGCCCGGCGGCGATCCGGGCCTTCTTGAGAGCCGTCCCGATGGACGGTCCTTCGACGGAGTGTTCGACGATGCGGTCCTCGGACCGGTCGTCGGTCGAAGGCCGCTCTTCTTCGGGGGAGTTGGCGTTGCCGATGGACACGAGGGCGCCTTTCGAGCGTGTAGCCACCTGCTGGATGTCCAGTCTAGGGGGGTGACGAAAGGGTGGAGCAACCGGAGGGTGCACTTCCTACGCCATCCGAATGGCGAGGAGGGTTCCGCCCGGTGCGGCGGCTCTGCGCCGTGCGCGATGCCTGCGCGGTGCCGCCTCCTCCCTTCAACTGGACGCGAGCCCAGGGGAAACGGTTGCCCGCGATATCCCGGGTAATTCCCTGTGGTCCGGCGGCCTCATGCCGGGGTCTCCCCGCGGATGACGGCGAGGACCGCGTCCAGCTCGTCGGCCTTCAGCAGCACGTCACGGGCCTTGGAGCCCTCGCTCGGTCCGACGATGCCGCGCGACTCCATGAGGTCCATGAGTCGGCCGGCCTTGGCGAAGCCCACCCGCAGCTTGCGCTGGAGCATCGACGTGGAGCCGAACTGCGTGGAGACGACCAGCTCGGCCGCCTGGCACAGCAGGTCCAGGTCGTCGCCGATCTCCTCGTCGATCTCCTTCTTCTGCTTCTGCCCGACCGTGACGTCGTCCCGGAAGACGGGCGCCATCTGGTCCTTGCAGTGCTGGACGATCCCGGCGATCTCGTCCTCGGTGACGAAGGCTCCCTGGAGCCGGACCGGCTTGTTCGCGCCCATCGGCAGGAACAGCCCGTCGCCCTTGCCGATCAGCTTCTCGGCGCCCGGCTGGTCCAGGATGACCCGGCTGTCGGCGAGCGAGGAGGTGGCGAAGGCCAGGCGCGAGGGCACGTTCGCCTTGATCAGGCCGGTGACCACGTCCACGGAGGGCCGCTGGGTCGCCAGCACCAGGTGGATGCCGGCCGCTCGGGCCAGCTGCGTGATGCGGACGATCGAGTCCTCCACGTCCCGCGGGGCCACCATCATCAGGTCGGCGAGCTCGTCGACGATCACCAGCAGGTACGGGTACGGGCTGAGCTCGCGCTCGCTGCCCGGCGGCAGTGTGATCTTGCCGTCCCGGATGGCCTGGTTGAAGTCGTCGATGTGCCGGAATCCGAAGGCGGCCAGGTCGTCGTAGCGCAGGTCCATCTCGCGCACGACCCACTGGAGCGCCTCCGCGGCCCGCTTGGGGTTGGTGATGATCGGCGTGATCAGGTGCGGGATGCCCTCGTACGCCGTCAGCTCCACCCGCTTGGGGTCCACCAGCACCATCCGGACGTCCTCGGGGGTCGCCCGGACCATGATCGAGGTGATCAGGCAGTTGATGCAGGAGGACTTTCCGGAACCGGTGGCGCCGGCGACCAGCACGTGCGGCATCTTCGCGAGGTTGGCCATGACGTAGCCGCCCTCGACGTCCTTGCCCAGCGCGACCAGCATCGGGTGGTCGTCCTCGGCCGCGTCCGCCAGCCGCAGGACGTCGCCCAGGTTGACCATCTCGCGGTCGGTGTTGGGGATCTCGATGCCGACGGCGGACTTGCCCGGGATCGGGCTGATGATCCGCACGTCGGGCGAGGCCACGGCGTACGCGATGTTCTTGGCCAGCGCCGTGATCCGCTCGACCTTCACCGCCGCGCCGAGCGTCACCTCGTAGCGGGTGACCGTCGGACCGCGGGTGAAACCGGTGACCTGCGCGTCGACCTTGAACTCGGTGAACACGTTCGTCAGCGAGGCGACCACCGCGTCGTTGGCGGCGCTGCGGGTCTTGCCCGGCCCGCCGCGCTCGAGGAGGTCCAGCGAGGGCAGCGCGTAGGTGATGTCCCCGCGCAGCTGGAGCTGCTCGGCGCGCGGGGGCAGGGCCTGGGTCTGCGGCGGGGCCTTGGTCAGGTCCGGTACCGCCAGCGTCCCGGAGGCGGCTGCGGTGGTGTCGTGCGGACCGCCCGCCGCCTCGCCTCCGGCCGCCGCAGCGGCCGGCGCCGCCGGGCGCGGTACGGGACGCTCCTCGCGGGCAGGGGGCACCGGAGCGGTGCTCTCCACGCCCTCGCGCTCGACGGAGATCCCCTGGGTGAGGTCGGCGACCAGCGGGGAGGGCGGCAGTCCGCCATAGACCACCCCGTCCAGGGCGGCGGCGGCCGCCGCGGCCACGTCGACGGCGTCCATCTCCCGGTCCATGGCCGGCCGGGGCGTGGACCGCCGCGGCCTGCGCCGCCGGGCGAGGGCCTCCTCCTCGGCGGCGTCCGCCGGGTCGGCGGGGTCCTGCCCGGCCCCGGCACGGGCCCGCCAGCGCTCCGGATCGTGCCGGTCGCCGGCGCCCTCGCGCTCGCCGTAGCCCTCGTCGTACGCGTTCGGCGCGATGATCCCGAGCCGGATCCCGAGCCGCCGCAGCCGCTCCGGGATCGCGTTGACCGGGGTCGCGGTGACCACGAGCAGCCCGAAGACCGTCAGGAGCACCAGCATGGGCACGGCCAGCGGCGCGCCCATGGTGAAGATCAGCGGCTTGGAGGCACCCCAGCCGATGAGACCGCCCGCGTTCTGCATGGCGGTGGTGCCCTCGTCCCGGCCCGGCGCCCCGCAGGCGATGTGGACCAGCCCCAGCACGCCGATGGCCAGGGCGGAGAGCCCGATGCCGATGCGGCCGTTGGCGTCGGTCTGCTCGGGATGGCGGATGAAACGTACCGCCATGACGCCGAGCAGGATCGGCACGAGCAGATCCAGTCGTCCGAAGGCACCGGTGACCAGCATCGTGACCAGGTCCCCGACGGGACCGGTCAGGTTCGACCAGGTTCCGGCGGCGACGATCAGCGCGAGGGCGAGCAGGAGCAGCGCGAGGCCGTCCTTGCGGTGCGCCGGATCGAGGTTCTTCGCGCCCTGGCCGATCCCGCGGAACACGGCGCCCACCGCGTGCGCGCAGCCGAGCCACAGGGCGCGCACCAGCCGCACGACACCCCCGGTCGGCGACGGGGCGGGCTTCGGCGCGACCTTCTTGACCGGGGCGCGCCGGGCGGCCACGGCCTTCTTCGCGGGGGGCTTGCGCGCGGCAGCCGCCTTCTTCGCCGGCGCCGGGGTACGGCCGGTGCGGCCCTTCGCGGTGCCCGCACTGCTCGGGGAACCCTTGCCGGACGTACGTGAGGCCATGGGCCCGAGATTACCGGTGACCACGGCAGTGGACACGCGTGCCCACCCCTTCACCCGTTCGTGTCGCCCGTTCCGGAGGCGCTTTGACGCACCACCAGACCTGACGCACCACCAGGCGGGGCTCCTCTCAGCCCTGTACCGGCAGTACGGCTCCCCCGCCGGCCCCCGGTTCCAGGGCGTCCAGCGCCCGCCGCAGCCCGGTCAGCTTGCGCTCCAGATGGGCGGCGGTCGCCACCACCGCCGCCTCGGCCGAATCCTCGCCGAGCTGCTTGGTCAACGCCTCGGCCTGCTCCTCGACCGCGGCGAGGCGTGCGGAGAGCTCGGCCAGCAGGCCGGCCGTCTCCTTTCCGGCGTCCACGCCGTCCGCACCGCCGCCCTCCAGCTGGAGCCGCAGCAGCGCCGCCTGCTCGCGCAGCTGGCAGTTCTTCGTATACAGCTCGACGAACACCGAGACCTTGGCCCGCAGCACCCACGGGTCGAAGGGCTTGGAGATGTAGTCCACCGCGCCGGCCGCGTACCCGCGGAAGGTGTGGTGCGGACCGTGGTTGATCGCGGTGAGGAAGATGATCGGGATGTCCCGGGTCCGCTCCCGCCGCTTGATGTGCGCGGCCGTTTCGAATCCGTCCATTCCCGGCATCTGCACGTCCAGCAGGATGACCGCGAAATCGTCCGTCAGCAGCGCTTTGAGCGCTTCCTCCCCCGACGACGCCCGGACCAGTGTCTGATCGAGCGCGGAGAGGATGGCCTCCAGCGCCAGCAGATTCTCCGGCCGGTCGTCGACCAGGAGGATCTTGGCCTTCTGCACCATGCCCTGTCCTCCTCGCCCCGGCATGGGGCCTCCCCGGCTCCGGGCTCCGGCCTGTGCGCCGGGCCCCGCCCCAGAGGACGGCATCCTTGCGCCGTCCGTCCTTGTGCCGGTCATCGTAGCCCCAGTCCCGAGATCGCCACACCCTGTCACCAAGATGTCACTGTGCACGAAGCAGAAACGTAGTGGGGGAGCAGAAGGTTCCCCGTCCTGGGCCCTCCCACACCGGTTCGGGCACAGTCCGTCGGCAATTGTCCTGAGCCCGCTCGCCCGGTGATCACTTCCCGCGCATCCACTGCTCCATCACCGACAGCAGGTAGTCGGGGTCGACCGGCTTGGTGACGTAGTCGGAAGCACCGGAGTCGATCGCCTTCTCCCGGTCCCCCTTCATCGCCTTCGCCGTCAGCGCGATGATCGGCAGCCCCGCGAACTGCGGCATCCGCCGGATCGCCGACGTCGTCGCGTACCCGTCCATCTCCGGCATCATGATGTCCATCAGCACGACCGTCACGTCGTCGTGCTGCTCCAGGACCTCGATGCCCTCCCGGCCGTTCTCCGCGTACAGCACCGCCAGCCCGTGCTGCTCCAGCACGCTGGTCAGCGCGAAGACGTTGCGCACGTCGTCGTCCACGATGAGCACCTTCTCGCCGTGGAAGTCGTACGTCCGCGGCGCGACCGGAAGCGCCTCTTCAGCGCTGCCCCAGCCGTCCTCGGCCCCCGTCGCACCCGGCTGCCCGGGCACCGCCGTACGGGGCTCCAGGTCGCTCAGCGCCTTGCGCCGGCGCCGGAACAGCGCGGCCCCGCCCTGGCCCGGCTCGGCGCCCGGCAGCCCCTGGCGCTCCGCCCGGCCCCCAGCGGACTGCGCCGGAGCGGACGCCACCGGGGCCGCGGGCAGCGCGGGCCGCGCCTCCTCGGCGGGCCTGCGGTAGAGCTCGCCGCGGCTGCCGCCGGGCGTGGGCGGCGCGTACCCCTGCGGGGGCAGCTCGCTCGGGTGCAGCGGCAGGTACAGCGTGAAGGTGGAGCCGCGGCCGGGCTCGCTGGCCGCGTGGATCTCTCCGCCCAGCAGCCGGGCGATCTCCCGGCTGATGGACAGGCCCAGGCCCGTGCCCCCGTACTTGCGGCTGGTCGTCCCGTCGGCCTGCTTGAACGCCTCGAAGATCACCAGCATCTTGCTCGCGGCGATCCCGATCCCGGTGTCGGTCACCGAGAACGCGATCAGGTCCGCGTCGGCCTCCCGCAGCGATCCGGCCTCCAGCAGCTGCTCGCGGATCGCCGCCGGCACATCGGCCCCGGCCGGACGGATCACCAGCTCCACCGCCCCGGTGTCGGTGAACTTCACCGCGTTGGACAGCAGGTTGCGCAGCACCTGGAGCAGCCGCTGCTCGTCGGTGTGCAAGGTGGCCGGCAGCTCCGGGGAGACCCGCACCGAGAAGTCGAGCCCCTTCTCCGCCGTCAGCGGCCGGAAGGTGGCCTCCACGTAGTCCACGAGCTGGACCAGTGCGATCCGCGTCGGCGAGACGTCCATCTTCCCCGCCTCGACCTTCGACAGGTCGAGGATGTCGTTGATCAGCTGGAGCAGGTCCGAACCGGCGCCGTGGATGGTCTCGGCGAACTCCACCTGCTTGCCCGACAGGTTCTCGTCCGCGTTGTCGGCGAGCAGCTTGGCCAGGATCAGCAGCGAGTTGAGCGGGGTGCGCAGCTCGTGCGACATGTTCGCGAGGAACTCGGACTTGTAGCGCATCGACACCGCGAGCTGCTCGGCGCGCTCCTCCAGGACCTGCCGGGCCTCCTCGATCTCGGTGTTCTTCACCTCGATGTCCCGGTTCTGCTGGGCCAGCAGCTCCGCCTTCTCCTCCAGTTCGGCGTTGGCGGCCTGGAGGGCCTTCTGCCGGTTCTCCAGCTCGTCGGAGCGCTCGCGCAGCTGCTCGGTCATCTCCTGCGACTGCTTCAGCAGCATCTCCGTCTTGGAGTTGACGCTGATGGTGTTGACGCTCGTACCGATCATCTCGGCGATCTGGCTGAGGAAGTCCTTCTGGATCTGCGTGAACGGGGTGAAGGACGCCAGCTCGATGACGCCGAGCACCTTCCCCTCGAAGAGCACCGGCAGCACGATCACGTGCGCGGGCGGCGCCTCGCCGAGCCCCGAGGAGATCTTCAGGTAGCCGGGCGGGGTGTTCTCGACCAGGATCGTCCGCTTCTCCTCGGCGACCGTCCCGATCAGCCCCTCCCCCGGCCGGAAGGAGGTCGGCATCTGGCCTCCGGCGTACGCGTAACTCCCGCGCATCCGCAGCTCGTACGAGCCGTCCGTACCGCCCTCCGTACCGATCTCGTTGGTGCCGCCGGCCGGCAGGGCCAGGAAGAAGGCACCGTGCTGCGCGGAGACCACCGGGGTCAGCTCGCTCATGATCAGCGAGGCCACGTCGTCGAGCTCCCGGCGGCCCTGCATCAGCGCGGAGATCCGCGCCAGGTTGCCCTTGAGCCAGTCCTGCTCCTTGTTGGCCAAGGTGGTGTCGCGCAGGTTGACGATCATCGTGTTGATGTTGTCCTGGAGGACCTGGATCTCGCCCGCAGCGTCCACGTCGACCTTCAGGCTGAGGTCGCCGCGGGTCACCGCGGTGGCCACGGCCGCGATCGCGCGCACCTGCCGGGTGAGGTTACCGGCCATCTCGTTCACGGACTCGGTCAGGTCCCGCCAGGTGCCGTCGACGTCCCGGACCCGCGCCTGGCCGCCCAGGATGCCCTCCGTGCCCACCTCGCGGGCCACCCGCGTCACCTGGTCGGCGAACGAGGACAGCTGGTCGACCATCGTGTTGATGGTGGTCTTGAGCTCCAGGATCTCGCCGCGCGCGTCGATGTCGATCTTCTTGGTCATGTCGCCCTTGGCGATGGCGGTCGTGACCATGGCGATCTGCCGCACCTGACCGGTGAGGTTGGAGGCCATGAAGTTCACCGAGTCGGTGAGGTCCTTCCACGTCCCCGAGACGCCCGGTACGTGCGCCTGACCGCCCAGGCGGCCCTCCGTACCCACCTCACGGGCCACGCGCGTGACCTCGTCGGCGAAGGACGACAGGGTCTTCACCATCGTGTTGACGGTGTCGGCGAGCTGCGCGACCTCGCCGCGCGCCTCCACGGTGACCTTCTTCGTCAGGTCGCCGTTGGCCACCGCCGCCGAGACCTGCGCGATCCCGCGCACCTGCGCCGTCAGGTTCCCGGCCATGGTGTTGACGTTGTCGCTGAGGTCCTTCCAGATGCCGGTCACCCCGCGCACCCGCGCCTGGCCGCCGAGGATGCCCTCGGTACCCACCTCGCGCGCCACCCGCGTCACCTGCTCCGCGAACGACGACAGCTGGTCCACCATCGTGTTGACGGTGGTGACGAGTTCGAGGATCTCGCCCTTCGCGTCGACGGTGATCTTCTTCGAGAGGTCGCCCATGGCCACCGCGGTGGTCACCTCGGCGATGTTGCGCACCTGCGACGTCAGGTTGTTCGCCATGAAGTTGACGGACTGGGTCAGGTCCTTCCAGGTGCCGGAGACGCCCTTCACCTCCGCCTGCCCGCCGAGAATGCCCTCGGTCCCCACCTCGCGGGCCACCCGGGTCACCTGCTCCGCGAAGTTCGAGAGCTGGTCGACCATCGTGTTGAGGGTGTTCTTCAGCTCCAGGATCTCGCCCCGGGCGTCCACGTCGATCTTCTGCGACAGGTCACCGCGCGCCACCGCCGTCGCGACCTGCGCGATGTTGCGCACCTGCGAGGTCAGGTTCCCGGCCATGCCGTTCACCGAGTCCGTCAGGTCACGCCACACGCCCGCCACCCCGGGCACCTGCGCCTGGCCGCCGAGCCGGCCCTCGGTACCCACGTCGCGGGCCACCCGGGTCACCTGCTCCGCAAACGCCGACAGCTGGTCGACCATCGTGTTGATGGTGTTCTTCAGCTCCAGGATCTCGCCCCGGGCGTCCACGTCGATCTTCTGCGACAGGTCGCCGCGCGCCACCGCCGTGGTCACCTGGGCGATCTGGCGCACCTGCGAGGTCAGGTTGCCGGCCATGAAGTTGACGGAGTCGGTGAGTTCCTTCCAGGTACCGGAGACCCCCTCGACCCGGGCCTGGCCGCCGAGTCGGCCCTCGGTACCCACGTCCCGCGCCATCCGCGTGACCTGGTCGGCGAAGGACGACAGCTGGTCGACCATCGTGTTCACGGTGTTCTTCAGCTGGAGCATCTCGCCGGAGACGTCCACGGTGACCTTCTGCGACAGGTCGCCGTTGGCCACCGCCGTCGTCACCTGCGCGATGTTGCGGACCTGACCGGTGAGGTTGCGGAAGGCCGTGTTCACCGAATCGGTGAGGTCCTTCCAGGTCCCCGCCGCCCCCGGCACCTGCGCCTGACCGCCCAGCTCACCCTCGACGCCGACCTCACGGGCCACACGCGTCACTTCCGCACCGAAGGACTGGAGCTGGTCCACCATCGTGTTGACGGTGTTCTTCAACTCCAGCATCTCGCCGGCCACGTTGACCGTGACCTTCTGCGACAGGTCGCCGTTGGCCACGGCGGTCGTCACCTGCGCGATGTCCCGCACCTGCGTGGTCAGGTTGCGGAAGACCGTGTTCACCGAATCCGTGAGGTCCTTCCAGGTCCCCGCCGCCCCCGGCACCTGCGCCTGGCCGCCGAGGAGGCCCTTGGCCCCGACCTCGCTGGCCACGCGCGTGACCTCGTCCGCAAAGGTCCGCAGGGTCTCCGTCATCTGATTGATCGTTTCGGCCAGCTGCGCGACCTCACCGCGCGCGCTCACCCGCACCTTCTGCGACAGGTCACCGTTCGCGACCGCCGTCGTCACCTGCGCGATCCCGCGCACCTGGGCCGTCAGATTGCCGGCCATGGTGTTGACGGAATCGGTCAGGTCCTTCCACACACCGGCGACTCCGGGCACCTTCGCCTGACCGCCCAGCTCACCCTCCGTACCCACCTCACGGGCGACGCGGGTCACCTCGGAGGAGAAGGAGGACAGCTGGTCCACCATCGTGTTCACGGTGTTCTTCAGCTGGAGCATCTCGCCGGCCACGTGCACGGTGACCTTGCGCGACAGATCGCCCTTCGCGACCGCCGTCGTGACGAGAGCGATATCACGCACCTGAGCGGTGAGCCGGTATGCCATCGTGTTGACGGAGTCGGTCAGATCCTTCCAGGAACCGGACATTCCGCGCACCTGGGCCTGACCGCCCAGCTTGCCCTCGGTACCCACCTCCAGCGCCACGCGCGTCACCTCGTCGGTGAACGCGGACAGCTGGTCGACCAGGTTGTTGACCGTACGCCCGACCTTCAGGAACTCCCCGCGCAGCGGATGCCCCACCCCGTCCGGGGCCTGCGTCCGCAGATCCATCCGCTGGTCCAGATCACCCTCGGCCACCGCCGACAGCACCCGGCCCACCTCGGACACCGGCCGCGCCAGATCGTCCACCAGCTGGTTCGACGCGTCGATCGCGGCCGCCCAGGAGCCCTCACAGGCACCGGTTTCCAGCCGTTCGCTCAGCTTGCCCTCGCGGCCCACCATCCTGCGGACCCGCGACAGCTCCCCGGTCAGGTGCAGGTTGCGGTCGGCGACCTCGTTGTAGACGGCGGCGATCTCCGCCATCACACCCTCGCCGGATACCGTCAGCCGCTTGCGGAAGTTCCCGTCCCGCATCGACACCAGGGCCGTGAGCAGCCGGTTCAGAGCGGCGGTATCGACCTCGGTCGTGCCGCCGCGCCGGGACCGCCCGCCTTTCGGCCGCGTTCCCGTACGCCGCACCGCTGCGCCAGACTCCACCGTGTCCCTCCCGAAAGGGTCGACCGCTGTTCCACCGGGTTACGAGTGTCCCTGCCCGGCTCTTCAAGCCTGCCCAGTGTTTCACCCCGGCCGAACCCGGCCATAACACTTCGGCACCATCGCACACCCGCCGTACCCTGCGGGTGGAATCCCCCACGACGGCACCATGCCGTCCGCGAAGGTAAGTAACCTGGCACTCGATGTCCAACCGCGTCGAAGGAGACTCGTGATCACGGCACGGGCGGCTGCCAGTTTCGATCCCCTCGGGCGCTCGGTCGCCGCCGCCCGCGCGTTCGTCCGCGACACCCTGCAGGGCTGGGGCTTCGCGGACATCGTCGACGACGCCGTGGTGCTCACCAGCGAGCTCGTCACCAACGCCGTGGTCCACGCCGGAACCCGCGCCGAGGTCCTGTGCCTGCGCTCCGGGGACGGCGTGCGCGTCGAGGTCGCCGACCGCTACCCGGAGCGCGAGCTCCCGCTCCAGCACCCCGGCGAGCGCCCGTACGCCGACCCCGACCGCGAGAACGGCCGCGGCCTCATGCTCTGCGCGGCCCTTGCCACCCGCTGGGGCGTCGAGTACACCGCCACCCACAAACACGTGTGGTTCCGCCTCGACCTCCCAGACCGTCCGGTCGGTACCCGCTCCGCGGGCCCCGTCGTCCCCGACCAGCTGCTCCCCCTCGCCGACAGCAGGGTCCGCGTCGCCGTCCTCCAGATCGACTCCGCAGGTGCCGTCTCCGCCTGGAACGAGGACGCCGAGCACGTCTTCGGCTACCCCGCCGAGAAGGCCGTCGGCCGCCCGCTCGCCGAGCTCGCCGCCTGGCCGCAGACCCCCGGCACCGGCACCGGCATCGCCGAGGCCCTGGCCCTGTCCCGATGGGAGGGCAGTTACGGCATCCGCGGCTCCGACGGCCGCGTCATCCCCGTTTACGCCTCCCACCTCCGGGTACGCGACGCCCATGGCGAGCCCTCGATCGTCTGCCTCCTCGTCCACGACGACGAGCGCGCCCTCCTGCAGACCCCCGCACGGCTCCCGGCCGACGGCGGCCAGCTCACCGAGCCCCGCGCCGCCGACCCCTTCGAAGTCTTCATCGGCTCGCCCGCCCCCGACGACCTCGACGGCCTCCTCCAGCGCACCGTCGAACGGGCCCGCGACCTCCTCGACGCCGACGCCGCCTTCCTGCTGCTCGCCACCGACGACGAAACCGAGCTCGAGGTCCGCGCCACCACCGGCCTGCCCTCCACCCGCCAGCGCTTCGCCCGGGTCCCCGTCGAAGCCGGCACCAACCGGTACGGATCGGCCCGCATGCCCGCCGTCCACGACGACCTCGCCGCCGTGCCCGGCGCCGTCCCGCTCCTGGAGTCCACCGGCATGCGGTCCGTGGTGACCGTCCCCCTCAAGGTCGAAGGCCGGCTCACGGGCTCCCTGGGCGTCGCCGCAGAGGTCCCCGGCCGCTACTCCAACGAAGAAGCCCTGCGCCTCCAGTTCGCCGCCGACCGCATCGCCCTGGCCGTCGAGTCCGCCCGCCTGGGCGAGCTCGAGCGCCTGCGCCGCGGCTCGCTCTCCTTCCTCGTCGAGGCCTCCGACCTGCTCGCCGGCACCCTCGACCGGGACCAGACCCTGGCCCTCATGGCCCAGATGACCGTCCCCACCCTGGCGACCTGGTGCGCCGTCTACACCATCGCCGACCAGTCCTCGGACCCCTACCTCTCCTACGTCCTGCACGAGGACGAGGAGCGCATTGACGGCCTCAAGGCCCTGCTCTCCCGGGTCAGCCCGCCCGAACCCGTCCGCGGAGCGAGCTCCCGCCCCTGGCCGGAGGCAGCCCTCGCGGTCGGCGGCGAAACCGTCGTCCTCCCGCTCATGGCCCGCAACCGCGTGATCGGCATGCTCACCCTCGGCAAGCCCAGCGAGGAGCACTTCCGCCAGGAGATCCTCGAACTCGCCGAGGACCTCTCCCGACGGGCCGCCCTCGCCCTCGACAACGCCCGTCTGTACTCCGAGCGCACCGCCATCAGCCGCTCCCTCCAGCGCAGCCTGCTGCCGCCCGGCTCCCCCGCGATCCCCGGCATGGAGGTCGAGGTCATCTACCGCGCGGCGGGCGAGGGCAACGAGGTGGGCGGCGACTTCTACGACGTCTTCCCGATCCGCGACGGCGCGTACGGCTTCGCCATCGGCGACGTCTGCGGTACCGGCCCCGAGGCGGCCGCGGTCACCGGCCTGGCCCGCCACGCCCTGCGCCTCCTGGCCCGCGAGGGCCTGGGCGGACCCGCCGTCCTCGAACGCCTGAACGCGGCGATCCTCGACGAGGGCGCCCGCAGCCGCTTCCTCACCCTCCTGTACGGCGAGCTGCACCCCCAGCCCGAAGGCGGCGCCCTGATGAAGGTCGTCTGCGCCGGCCACCCCCTCCCGCTGCGCCTGCGGCCGAACGGCGAGGTGGTTCCGGCCGCCGACCCCCAGCCCCTGCTGGGCGTGATCGACGACCTCGATCTCTACGAGCAGACGCTGACCCTCGACCCGGGCGATGTCCTGCTGTGCGTCACCGACGGCGTGACCGAGCGCCGCGAGGGCCCCCGCATGCTGGGCGACGACGGCTTGGCCGAGGTCCTCACCACCTGCACGGGTCTGACCGCGGGCGCGGTCGCCTCCCGCGTCCTGCGCGCGGTGGAACGCTTCGCAGCCGAACCCGCCTCGGACGACATGGCCATCCTGGCCTTCCGCGTCCCGCAGCAGCGCGAGGGCGACTGAGGACGCCGCGTCCCTGCGCCTTACCGGCGCGGCCTTGCCGACAGGATCATGAAGGACGGGGCGGCCATCTCGGTGGCCGGCTGCAGCCTGTCGTTGCGGACCTGGGCGCTGGCCTGTTCCGTTGCGGTGACCGGGTGGACGGGCGTGGACGTGGACCGGGCGTCGGCATCGGCCGGCACGGGCGGCACGCCCTTCGAAACGAGCCGTCGGATCCCTGCGATGCTCATGCGACGTCCCCTTCCACCAGGGCCTGCACGATCCTCAGAGCGAGGCGTCGAATCCTTGCGATGGTCATGAGCGGGTCCTTCCGTAGCTCGAGGGCTCGGGGTGCGGGTGCGGCGAGAAGGCTGTGTGCCTCCCGTTCCGTCGTCCCTGATCCCATTGCGCCCCGCGCCACGCCCCTGGTCACGCCCCGGAAAGTCGGGGCTTGACAGCAGCCCCCGTTCCCCCTAGAACGCAAAAAAGGCCCCCGCCACGAGGCGGGGGCCTTTCTCATTGGAGCCCTTTAACGGAATCGAACCGTTGACCTTCTCCTTACCATGGAGACGCTCTACCGACTGAGCTAAAAGGGCGGGTTGTTCGGCGGCGTCCTACTCTCCCACAGGGTCCCCCCTGCAGTACCATCGGCGCTGAAAGGCTTAGCTTCCGGGTTCGGAATGTAACCGGGCGT
>NZ_JBEZLA010000085.1:0-24710 GCF_040651925.1 Streptomyces sp. NPDC048349
GCCGCACCGAACCAGCCCTCGACGGAATACGTGACCTGCTCCCGGGCGACTGGCTGAACGACTTCCGGTAGATCATGTTCCGACCTTCTGCCAGCCGCCCGGCGCCCCGTGGTCGCGCTCGCTCGTTTGTGGGGAGTCAGCCGGCCGCAGCCTGCTGCTCTGCGCGGGCGCGGGTGGTGGCGAGGCGGTAGGAGTCGGTGCCGGTTTCGATGATGTTGCCGCCGAAGGTGAGGCGGTCGACGATCGCAGCGCAAAGACGCGGGTCGGTCTTCGTGATGCGGGAGCCGTCCAACGCCGGTTCCAAGTACGGGACCGTGACGAACGTGTCGCCGTTGGCTTGCACGTCCCGCTTCGCTTCGCTGTAGCCGGCCTGACGAACGCTGATCCAGTTTGCCCAGTCTTCGGCCATGTCCATCCCCTCCGTAACGATCACCCGGTCCCGCCGTGCGATCTTTGCCCATGCGTGACTGACCGTCAACAAGCCCTCACACTGGTGCGCCGCCGACCATACGGTGCCGACGCAACACCTCCGAGCGGCTGATGCCGCCCTGCCACGCTGACTCCCGTGCGCGCTACGAGGTCAGCACCCGCACCGCCGAACGGCTCCTCGCCAAGGCCCGCGCCGGCCGCCCGGCTTGACCGGCCCCAGGCGCACCCGGCCGGACACCGGTCAGCCGGCCGCCGCCGCAGGACCGTGCCCGAACCGCGGTACGTCGTCCACGGCCACGTCCAGGCGCAGCCGCTGGAACCGGAGCGGGTGACGGAAAACGCCCCGGTCAACGGCCCGATCGGCGCTGAACTCCGCCACCAGGTCCGGGCGGACCAGCGTGACGTCCAGGACGTCACGGCTCCCCCACGCCGCAGCGAACTGGACACCCGTCCAGGAGTGCCCGGGGCCGGCCGCGGCCAGGTGCTCCGCCACCTGCCGGGAGAGATCCGAGCGCAGGGGCACCGTGCGGCCGACCGCGCGCAGCCGGCCGTCCTGGTCGTGGCGGCCGAGGACGAGCAGCTGCGGGCGGGCCAGGGTGCCCGTGATCGCGCCGATGATCGCTTCGGTGGTGTCCCGGCGGCGGATCTTGGTCCACCCGCGGTATGAGGGGTGATAGCGGCTGGTCAGAGGCTGATCACGATGCCTTCGACGCCCGACACGTCCGTCCAGGACTCCAGCCATTCCCGCGCCGTGGCCAGGTCTGTCGTCATCGGGCACAGCGTCCACGGGGCCGTCAGGGCGTGGGTGGTGAACAGGTCCTCGAGCAGCGCGCGCCGCTGCGAGTACGGGCGCGTCAAGAGCTGCACCCCGTCCTGCTGCAAGACGTCGAAGGCCACGAAGTAGGCCGGGCCACCGCGCGGCCAGGCTGGCGGCACTGCGGCCGCGGGCCGCGGCGCGGCGCTGCAACGCCTCGAACGACAGCCGGCCTGCTTCCGCATCCCACACGAGCAGTTCGCCATCGAAGACCAGGCCGTGCGGCAACTGCTGCTCGGCGGCCGCCACCAGGTCCGGCCAACGGTCCTGAACCAGCGACCCGCGCCGGGTCTGAAGCAGCACACGACCGCCGGGGTCGGTTGGGGTGAAGAGCAGGGCCCGGTGCCCGTCGAACTTTTGCTCAAAGGCCACCCCCGACCGCAGCACGGCCGGCCCCGGCAGCCGCTCCGCGGCCTGCGCCAGCATCGGCTCCACCGACGGTCTGAGCACCATCCCCGCGGCCTCCCTCGCTGTCGCCCCTCTTCCAGAGTCGGCCAGAGCAGCCACGAGCGGGCGGACCGGGGCGGCCGCCGCATCATCCGTCCGAGGGGCGCAGCGGGGCCGTCAGAGGCGGCCAGGGGCCTACGTGCGGCACGGTGGCGGCATGCGTCGCTGGACCCTGCCACTGCTCCTCGCCGCGCTCCTTGCCGCCTCCGGATGCGTCACCGTTCACCCCGCCCCTGCCCGGCCCGCTGCGGCATCCTCCGAGGCGGTACCGGCGGACGACAAACCCGCCGGCCCGGTGCCGGTACGGACGGACACGGGGCCGGCGTTGCCCCTCTCCCGCCTGCCCGAACCAGCGCCCCCAGCCCCGGCCGGCACCGCTCCCGGAGCGCGCCCCGCACCCGCAGCGCCCAAGGGCGAGGCCGAGCACGCGCGGCCGGCGCCCCACCGCCGGGCCGATGCCCCGGCTCGGCCGCGCAAGGCGGCCCCGCCCAGGGCCGCCGTACGCCCCACCACCAAGCCCACGGTGAAGCCGCAGCCGCACCGTAGGCCGGCCCCGCACCACCCGGCACGGCCCGCCCCCGAAACGGGGGCCCCAGACATGGCCGCGCTCTGCCGCGCCGCGCACGGCGTGACCACCCCCGCCGTCACCGCGCTGTGCCACCAGACGTACGGACGTTGACGTCGGTGGGGCGCTCGCACAGAAAATCGAACACATGTTTCTATTGAGGGGTGAGACCACCGTTCCGCTTCCCCGAGGACCTGATCACGCTCCAAAGGGCGTGGCAGCAGACCTACGCCGCGCTCGCGCAGGCTCCCGCCGGGGCCGGTACGACCGCGCTGCGGCGCCGGCTGATCATCCTCTCCGGGGGCCTGTGCGCCCATCCCTACTGGGCGGCGCCCGCTGGCTGGCGGGCCGGCGGCGTCGAGCTGCGGCGCACCGCCCGCGACCACTCTTCGGCCCCGGAACGGGAGGGAGCAGCATGAGCGAGCAGTCCCCCACGACGCCCCGCCCGAAGGCTGTACCGGCCACCTGGGCGCCCCACCAGACTGGGCCGTGCGCGAAGTGCCATCAGCCGTGCGCGCGGTACGGCGCTCCTGCGAGTCCGCTCTGCGAGACGTGCCGCCGGGCCCGGCAGGAGCAGTTCGCGGCCCACCCCTGACCGTGACCGACCCTGCACCACCTCCCGTGCCGATCACGTTGCTCCTGCCGGACGGGCAGGAGATCGAGCGGGTACGGCTCTACGAGCGACAGCAGCTCGGCTCCGGTCTGTGGATGTACCGCATCGGCGTACCCCTGTGGCAGACCGCCGTCGGCGGCGGCGTCGAGGCAGCCGAGTACGGGACATGGGTGACCTCCGACCAGCTGCGCCCGATCCCCGGGGTGAGCCTGGACCGGGTCCCGAAGACCCCACGGCCCGCCGTTGCGGCAGGGGCCGCCGGTCGGTGGGCCTGGCGCCTGGACGGCCGTACCCGCAGCCGGGCCGCCACGGTCCACGCCGAGGGCTGCCGGCTGGCCACCGAGCGGGCGGTGCCGGTGCAGACGATGGCGGCGCTCGATGCGCTCGCGCGGCCCGGCACGGCGGCGTGCACCGGGTGCGACGCCGCCGAAACCCTGTTGCCGATCCTGCGCCACGGCCAGGACGACGTCCCCGACCCCGGCGACTGACCAAACACGGCAGGTCAGACGGTTGGGGACCCGGTGTAGTCATGCCGCCCGTAACCGCGACCGTCACCATGCCAGTCCAGGAACAGAACCGAGTCGGCCAGGGCGCCGGGGCCGGCCCGGTGCTTGATCGTCGGCGTTCGGTAGTGCCCGTTGTAGTGGGCGCTCGGGGTGCTGTCCTCCAACCGGCCCTCGATCGCGGTGAAGTCGCGTTCGATCACCACGGGATCGGTGCCGTCGCGGGATTGCTTGATCTGCAACCGCAGCTTGGCCCCGTCGAAGATCGTCGGGTCGTCCACCTCCCGGAAATTGGTGCCGTCCCACTTCGCTTCGGCGTAGGCGTACACAGTGCCTCCGGAGCGGGCCGCGCACGTCTTGACCGTGATCGTCCAGTTGTCCGGCCACGGCCCGTCATAGCTGCTGTCGTCGATGTCCTGCGTGCTGCTCGCGCACTCGTAGGCTGGCGCGGCCGTGGCGGTGGGCACAGCCGATGCCGCTACCGCCGCCACGGCCAGCGCGGCCGCCGCCGCGCGCTTGATGGTGTTCATGCCCGCTCAATGCCGGTACCGCCGGGGCGACACGGCCCCGGGTCCAAACCGCCCCCCACGAGGGACGTTCTCCCCCCAGGTGTTCGGACGCGGGCCGCAGGGCAACCGGTCGCGGGCACCGCTGCGGCCCAGTCGAGGACGTCACGGCGGCGGACGTCCTCGCCGAGGATGGCGAGCACGTCCGCCAGGGGCTCGGCCATCTCCCGGGCGTCCTCCGGGTCCTGGTCGAGGAGTACCCGCCAGACGGCATGGGCGTTGCGGGCCGCGCGGACCGTGTCCGCCTCCGGTCGGGCCCGCGTCCCCTGCCGGCGCAGCGCGGTGGTCATGAGCAGTTCGGCCGTGCCGCGGAGGTCGGTGCGCTGGACCAGTCGCAGGTGGCGAGGTTGTTGACCACAGCAGGGACGACGTCGGGGGTGGCGCTGTAGTCGAAGTCGGAGAGCCACTTCTGGCGGGGGAAGCCTGCCGCTCGGATCCGTCGCTCCGAGCGTCGCCGGTCCCGGTCCTCGCATTCGGACATCAGCAGCTCGGCCAGGAACCCCGGTAGGAGAGCCGTTCGCGTTCGGCGCGGGCGACGAGGTGTCGACGTACACCCGAAAGTGGCTCTGGCAAGATTTTCGTAGACGAAGATCATCTCGGTGGCATGGTCGGCCGGTCCGCAAAGCGGGCAGCCTGCCACTGTGCTCTGTTGAACTGGCCAGTCTGTTACCGCAGTTGTCTGATGTGCTGGTGAGCTCGGTCGAGGTCTCCGATGCCGCGGTGACGGTCGGCGCCCGCACGAGATCGGGTGAACCGGCGAGATGTACGGGATGCGGTCAGCTCAGCGTGTGGTGCCACAGTCGGTATGTACGGAGCCTGGCCGATGTCACCCTCGCGGGCCGACCTCTGCGCGTCGAGTTGTCCGTGCGCCGTCTGTACTGCGAGAACACGACTTGCCCGAAGGTGACCTTCGCCGAGCAAGTACCCGGCCTGACAGCGCGCTATCAGCGACTGCAGTGCCTGGTGGAGGCCGTGGGCGTGGTGCTGGCCGGCCGGGGCGGAGCCCGGATGCTTCGGATCTTGAACATCAGGCTCTCGCGGGTCGCCGTCCTGTCCCAGCTGATGCGGGTGCCGCTGCCGCCACTGGTCACGCCCCGGGTGCTGGGGGTCGACGACTTCGCGCTCTACGGCGGCACCTACGGCACGCTTCTGGTCGATGCCACCACCCGGCTCCCGCTCACCTTCTGGGAAGGACGCGATGCGGAACAGCTCGGACCGTGGCTCCGAGAGCACCCGGGCGTCGGGGTCGCCTGCCGCGACGGCTCCCTCACCTACCGGCAGGGCATCACGGCCGGGGCCCCCGAAGCCGTGCAGGTCAGCGACCGCTTTCACCTCTAGCAGGGCCTGTCCCGCCGAGTTCAGGACATCGCCTCCGCCCATCGCGGCTGCCTGCCCGCGGCTCTGCCCACGGTCAGTGAAGACGATCCCCCACCGGTCGAGGAGACCACCGGGGACGCTGCGGCGAACACCCGGGCAGGGCGCGCCATGCCCAGAGTCTGTTCGAGGCTGTCCATGCTCTGACCCGCACCGGCCGGAGCCGTAGCTCCGTGGCCCGCGAACTCGGCCTGGACCGCAGAACCGTCGGCAAGTACGCGCGCGCCTGCACCTGGCAGGAAGTGATGCGCCGGCCACCCCGCAGCCCTCCGCCCTGGACCCCTACCTCGAGTACCTGCGACAACGCTGGGACGAAGGACAGCACAGCGCGAAGATCCTGCACGAAGAACTGCAGGCCAAGGGTTACCTCGGCCACTACCAGCGCGTGAAAATGGCCGTCGCGCCACTCCGGCGGGGCCTGCCCATCGACGAGCCACGCGAGCGACCACCCTCACCTCGCGAAGCGGCCCGCTGGATCACCACCCACCCGCGCCACCGCAACCCGCACATCAACGAACGCCTGCCCCGGCTCCTCGAACACTGCCCCGAACTCAGGCTCACCCACGACCTGGTCCGCCGCTTCGCCACCATGCTCGACAACCGGGACGCCGCACCCCTGCCAGGCTGGCTGGACGACCTCGCGAACAGCGGTCTGGCCCCACTCGCCGGCCTCGCCGGAGCCCTGCATGAAGACCGGCACGCCGTCGCGCAGGGCATCACCACCCCTTACAACTCCGGGGTCAACGAAGGCCGCATCGCCGACGTCAAGCTCCAGAAACGGATCATGGCCGGGCGTGCTGGCGTCCCACTCCTCCGCCACCGCGTCGTCCTGATGGCCCACCTTCGCCGCCACTATACGGACCGGCCGACCATCTCACCGAGATGATCTCCGTCTACGAAAATCTTGCCAGAGCCCTCTGAGTGCTCCGCCAAGTACAGACAAACGTGCACCGCTTGGTCGTGGGCGTGACGGTTGGCGGTGGGCAGTGTCGGGGGTCCCTCCCGGCGGCTGTCATGATCTCGGCCATGGACGAGATCATCAAAGTTCTGAGGCGGGAGTTCGACGCAGAGGAGGGGAGCTTCCTGCTGCGGTTGCGCGGGGATCTGGAGTGGGACCGGGCTGCCTTCACCCGCCTGGAACAGGCGATGCGAGCCGCATGCCAGCGATCCCAGTCCGACGACAAGCTCGATCGATGGGTCGCCGAAGGGTTCTATGAGATCGCGACTTGGGTTCCGTCTTGGACGTCACACCCGAACTTCCCCAAGCCGGCGCCCGATGCCTACTTCGAGGACTGCATCGAGCGGATCGGGGATCTTGCCCACTGGTACTTCCGGGGCTGGCACGACTACTCCGAGGAGCATGTCTGGCCTGACCTGTGAAAACTCCGGGAAGCTTGGTCAGGCCGCGTCGTCCCGTTCACGTTCGATGGCAGCGAGCCGATTCTTGAGACGGTAGCTGGGACCGTTGATGGAGACGACGTCGCAGTGATGGAGGAGGCGGTCGAGGATGGCGGTGGCGAGGACTTCATCTCCGAACACTTGCCCCCCTTCGCTGAAGGTCTTGTTCGAGGTCAGGATGATCGAGCCTTTTTCGTAGCGCTTTGAGATCACTTGGAAGACCAGGTTGGCCTCTGCGCGTTCGAGGGGCTGGTAGCCGACCTCGTCAACCACGAGAACAGCGGGCCGCAGGTAGCTGCCGAGCATGCTGGTCAGCCTTCCTGCGCACTCGGCGGTCTCGCGTCCTCGACAAGGGGCAGCTGCCGCGGGGCTTCCTCTCGGAAGAGCTGTTGGCCGTTCGGCGTCCGCTTCGATGCCCCGGCGGCGGCCGACGCGCCGGAGCATGGCAGTCAGCTCCCACATCTGCAGCTTGGCTGCCAGGGCTGGCGTGGGCGCCACGGCAAGGATGCGGCGGGCATCGGGGCGGTAAGGGTTCCCGGCTTGTCCCTGAACGCCTCGATCATCGCCGGGAAGTACTCCCTGGGCAGGGACCGCAGCCGGTTGGCAACCTGCTGCCGGTTCCAGACCGCGTCCTGCTGCGCGGGCCAGAACGGCGACTGCCTGGGCCAGGTCAGTGTCGGCGGGCAGCGGGCGGTGCACCGGCGCATCGGTGCGGATGATGTTGGCGAGCACCAAGGCATCGCCCGGGTCCGACTTCTTGCGGCTGACTCCGTGCCGGTCGCGGTAGCGGGAGGCGGCCCTCGGGTTGACCGCGTAGATCTTCCGTGGACCCTGCCGCAGCGTGGCGACCAGCAAACCGCGGCTGGTCTCGATGGCCACCGGGATCGGCGTCTCCGCCGTGTCACCGTGCTCGGCCAACAGGTCCAGCAGCAGCCGGTAGCCGTCCAGGTCGTCGTTGATCCGGCACTTGGCCAGCAGCTTGCCCCTGTCGTCGACGAGCGCGACGCCGTGGTGTCCCTCCGCCCAGTCGATCCCGCAGAACACGTCCGGACCGTGGTGGAGCAGGTGCGGCGTTCCAGGCGGCCCGCAGGGAAGTGGGCACCAGGCGAGAGTCAAACCTGCAATGCGAAGACCGGCTCGCCGGCCGGTGCACCGAAACCATCCCGCCCCGGCCCAGGCAGGCCGCCAGGCTCGAAGAACCAGCGACCGGCCACCCGCCACGACGTTGGGCGGGTCCTCCCCACCGGCGAGGCGCTCAGCCGTCCCGCACACCACAAGGCCGGCACGAAAGTGCGCCGAACTGGCTAAGAACTTCGGCGGGAGTAGCATGCGCCGCCCTCTCGGGCACGGACGTGCCCCCCTCGACGATGACCAGGCGGTGTGTGCCGTCCCTGGCCGTACTGCAGCCGAACGGGCCGCACAGGAGACTCCCTGCGGCCCGCCCCGCGCTCGGAGCCCGCTTCCATGGCCCTCCGACGCAGTCTCGGCGCCGGCCCCCGTATCTGACGCGCTCCGGCTCTACCTGACGCCAGAGACACAGAGGTCGTGCCTGTCGGTCACCGGCCGCCCTGCAGGATGCGCAGGACTTCCCGAGCTGTAAGAGAGGCCCCCGCCCAGGCGGGGGCCTCTCTGCGTAGACGCGGCAGCTACCGGGCGCGATAGCTCCTGCCGTAGACGACATTCGCCGCGCGATTCTTCCCAGTCACGTATCGCATGGTTCATGCGGCCATGAACACGGTTCCGGAGATGAGCCACCTCGCCCTCAGATGTGCCCATTCGGCGGAGAAGAGCCAGGTCGCGGTCACGAGCCCGCAGGACGTCCCGCCCGCGCCGGGTCAGGCTTTGCGATGGCCACGGCCACTGCGGGCGAGGCTTCGTCAGCGAATGGTACTGCGTCGCCGTCTCCCTGCCCCTGCCCTACAGGGCCTGCTGCGTCGCCGTCTCCGTTCCCGCCGCCAGCCGCCAGCCGCCAGCCGCCGACCATGCGCCCGCAGCACCGGCGGCTGCAGCCCCCCGCAATGGCTGCGCGGAAGCCGGTCTACTTCGTCGCGTCGACATGCTCCGGCCTTTAAACGTGTTCAAGTCCGGGTTCGAGCCCCGCCGCGGGGCCCGGATTCTGGTGGATGCATGCACCATCGTTAGGATCGCGTGGCTCTATGCGTCCGAAACGTTCCGGTGTCGCCACACCGCGTGATGAGTTCCAGGGGTGTCATGTCCGACAGGTTTGCCGTTGCCGGGGACCGTGTCCCGGTGCTCGCCGAGGCGCCGCAGGTAACTCCCGACCGTGCCCGACGCCGTAGGACATTGCGGAGGGTCGGCGGGTCCGAGGGGACCGCTGGTAAGGCCGAGGCCGGCCGGGCGCCGCGAATAGCCGTGCTGGACGGCTTGCGGCTGCTCGCCGCTCTGTCGGTAGTCCTGTTTCACTACCTGGCGGGCTCGGGGACTGTTCCATGGCAGCGGACAGCAACCGAGCTGTTTCCTACGCTGCATCGGATCGCCGGGTTCGGCTGGCTGGGCGTGGTTTTCTTCTTCATGATCAGCGGGTTTGTCATCTGCATGTCCGGCTGGGGCAAATCCCTTCAGCAGTTCTGGCAGGGCAGGATCCTGCGCCTATTCCCGTTGTACTGGGCGGCGGTCGTGCTCTCCTCGACGGCCGCCCGACTGGGCCCGCAGACACCCGGTGAGCCGAGGGTCACCGTCGGCCAGATGCTCACGAACCTCACGATGCTGCACGAGCCGCTCGGCGTGAACCACGTGGACACCGTCTACTGGACACTCTGGGTCGAGCTCCGCTTCTACCTGGTCTTCTCGCTAGTCGTCCTGCTGGGCACGAGCTACCGTCGGGTCGCGAATTTCTGCTGGGTCTGGGCCCTGGGCTCGGTCTTGGCGCCAGCGTCGGGCATTCCGCTGCTCGACCAGCTCCTGGTGCCCCGGTGGGCGCCCTTCTTCATCGCCGGGATGGTCTTCTACCTGGTCCGCCGTGCGGGCCGGTTCGAGGCTGAGACTCTGGGCCTCCTTGCCCTGTCCTGGCTATTGATGCAGCACCGCCTCCCGGAGGTCATGGCGTGGGAGGGGCACGGCATCAACTGGAAGGTCTGCCTGGCCGCGATCACCGTCATGTACGTGTTGATGGGTCTGATCGCGCTCGGGAAGCTGGACCGGATCCAGTGGCGCTGGCTGCCGGTCGCGGGCGCGATCTCCTACCCGCTCTACCTCGTGCACCAGTCGCTGGGCGTGCGCGTGATCTGGCGGTGGAACGAGCAGTGGGGCGCCTGGCCCACCCTGCTCGGCGTGATCGCCGGAATGGTTCTAGTCGCCTGGCTCATGCACCGACTGGTAGAGCGGCCGCTCACTCGGCTGCTGCGCCGCATGATGGCCGCGCAGGCCGAGTCGGCGCAGAAGCTCACCGCGTAGCTTTGGAGCAGGGCTCCTGCATCACACAGCGCCCTGAAGCGACGTGGTCGGCGAGATGATCATGATGGCTTGCTTGCTCCGCACCGGGTACCGCAGGCAGGGCTTATGCGAGCACAGGTGATGCACCGGCCGCTGTTCGCAGCTGGCCGCTCCGAGTCGGCTGCTGGCGCGTCCCTCCGCGTGAGAGGCCACCCCTGCGTGGTGTGGGGGTGGCCTCCGGGCGTGTATCAGAGCGTCCAGAGCTGGTCGGCGTACTGGGGGGCGCAGTCGTACTGCTTGACCACGGCGTCGTTGCCGGCGGTCTGCCACGGGATCCAGAGGCAGCGGTTGCTGTTGACGTTACGGATCTGGTTACTGCCGCCGGCTACTGGCTCGATCTTCCATTGCTGGTCGGCGTACTGGGGGGCGCAGTCGTACTGCTTGACCACGGCGTCGTTGCCAGCGCTCTGCCACGGGACCCAGAGGCAGCGGTTGCTGTTGACGTTACGGATCTGGTAGTTGCCGCCGGCTACCGGCTCGATCTTCCATTGCTGGTCGGCGTACTGGGGGGCGCAGTCGTACTGCTTGACCACGGCGTCGTTGCCGGCGCTCTGCCACGGGACGAAGAGGCAGCGGTTGCTGTTGACGTTCTTGATGGAGGCGGTGGCGGTGGAAAGGCGGGCTTGCCGTACCCAGTCGGCAAGATCGTCGACGCGCGTGGAGATGGCTCCGGTGCGGGTCTCTGTGGCAGCGGTGCCGAGGCAACCACCCTGCCATGAACGGGAGTGCACCCCGACCTGCTTACCTGCCTGGTCTAGCAGCGGACCGCCCGTGTCGCCTTTGCAGATGGCGTCGGTGCCTTTGCCGGTGACGGTGAGGGTTGTGGCGTCGGTTGAGTTGACGCTGAAGGTGCCGGTGTGGAGCTTGCCTGGTACCCAGTCGGTCTTGGTGCGGCCGTACCCGGCAGCCGTCAGGTCGGTGTTGGCGGCCGGGGCAGAGCCGGCAAGCTCAGCGGGCCTGATGTCGTCGACTGGCGTGGCCAGGCGGACGAGGGCGGCGTCACGGTCGGTGCGTGGGGCGACCTGGGTGACCTCGAGCGTCTTGCCGTCGCTGAACGTCGCGGTGGTCTTGAGTGCCGGCTTGCCAGCCGGGACCGTGGTCCCCGGGGTGGCGGCGACGCAGCTTGCGGCGGTCAGGACCCAGTAGCGGTCTACCAGGGTGCCTGTACAGGCGCGGAGATTGGCCTCGTCGCCGATGCTGAGCCGGATGGTGTATTGGTGCGAGCCGACGGCAGCTTCGGGGCCTGAGACCGCGAAGGCGGGGGTGGCGGTCATCAGGGCCGTCGACAGCAGGGCAGAGGTGGCCAGCAGCCTGGAGATCCGCGCAGCGCGCGGATGGAGTGCAGACACGTGTGTTCCTTTGAGAGCAGGGCGTGCGGGCATTGCCTCGCGAACGCCGCGGGTCAGCTTCTTGGCTGATGGGGCCAGGGGAAAGACGTCGAAGCAGAAGTTCTTCTGCTGGACACGGGAGTTGACCGTGAGGTCGGGGGTGTTTCGGCAGTTCGACACCGGCGACCCTGCGGGGCCGTGCGTGGGCATCCGCAGCGCTGCCCACAGACTCTGAACGCCACTGTTACGGCTGCTACTTGGAGGTCCTGATTTCGACGAGCATGTGGTCGCGGCCCTGCTCGTCCGCGCTCTCGCCTACGGGCGTGAAGGCTTCCTTGGGCACGTCGAAGGTCTTCTCCTCCGTTCCTACAGTCATGTCGACCTGGGCCGTCTGCGTAGCACTTCCGCGGATGCCGTAGACCGCGGGCATCTCCAGGGTCAGCCAGCCGCTGCTGCCGGTGACCTTGAAGCACACCTTGTCGCTCTTCCGCGCCCAGACCTCCAGGAGACCGGACTCGCTGGCGCAGTCAGCCAGCGTGATGTGGCCGTCACCGCGCTTCAAGAGGATTTTCCTCTCTGCGAGGATTTGTTCGGCCAGCGGGTAGTCATAGGTCTCTATCGCGTATCCCGGGCCCTCGGCAGCGATGGGATTCGCCGGAATGCTGCTCTCCTGGCCGGTGGTCACCAGAATTGAGGCTCCAACCAATGCGGCGCAGCCGATGGCAAGGACACGTAGAGGATTCTTCACTGGAGCTCCAAGGGAATTGTGTTATGGGTCGCTCGATCGCCTGGATCACCGGGAAATCCCCCACGGTTGGATAGCCCGATGCGACGCAAGAGCATACGGATAATCGCACAGACAGGCTCTTTTGAGCGTGCCCGCAAGAGGGCTTGAGCGCCGTTCACCTGCGCCAATGACCAAGATCGCCCCCGCTTCGATTACAGCTCCATGCTTGCCAAATGTCCATCCGGATAAATCGGACCTATGCCCCAGAGGAGCCCAAGATCCCTATTCGCGACCCCCTGGGGGGGGATTTATTAAAGGACTTCAGTGGGCCCTGGTTGGCGTCTGCAATGGTTGTGAGTATTTGATAACAAATTAGTAACGATTGCATTTCTAAATAATTACGCTGTGGTGATTCGTTGCTGGGGCTGGATTCTCGCAATGCGAGAAGCAGGCCCTTTTGCTTTACTCTGGCGCGGCACCATGTGAGAGGATGACGCTGACCAGGGGGGATGTGTCGCTGTGAAGATTTTCCAGACGACAAGCAGTGGCCGTAAGGCGGATCAGGTATCCGACTGCGCTACTCGTTCCACGTAATTGCCCCTGTTCCGTGCCCGGTGGTGCTGTACCCACTCACCGGTGGAGCTTGCGGACCCGCAAGCCTGAGCTCGTGTCACAGGCGCCCAAGGCACACCGGCAGCAACGGACCTGACGGTTTGTAGCCTGCGCCAGCAACTCGCCCCATCAGCACTGCCCCTTGAGGAACCCCAATGCAGATGACCTTCATGAGCAGACGCCGCATCCTCGGTGTGCTGGCTGCCGCCACCGTCGCCGCCGCGTCGCCGATTTCATTCTCGAAGACGGCCCGTGCCACCGGAAACAGCACTCCTCATCCGCTGCCCGACACCGACCGGGCCAAGGTCCTGACCGCCTGGCTTTCAGGAGGCAGGGGGACTCGCGCCCTGGCTGCCCACGCCCTAACGGGCACGGACGCCGAGGTGAGCACGTTCCTTACGGAGCACCTCGCCAAGGTCATAGCGGAGGACAACCGGGTCGCTGCCCTTGCCTACATGGCTGGCGCGGGCAAGGCCATGCGCCGCGAGGGGACAGCGGCCCTTCTCGGCGGCGACGCTGCCATCGCAACGTTTCTGCAGAGCGGTTACAAGCCGGCCGTGACCGAAGACCTGCGGGTTGCGACTGCCGCGGTCATCAACGTAGGCGGACGGGCTGTGAAGCGCGAAGGCACAGTCGCTCTGGACGCAGGCACCGACGGTGCGCTGGAGCGCTTCATCATTGAAGGCAGGTGGAAGGCTGACGATGAGGACATGCGGGTCGAGACCTCGACGATCATGTTCGGAGCAGGCCCGGAGGTGACCAAGTACGCAGACCGCGCCTTGAAGGGCACGGACGCGGACCTGGGCTGGTTCCTGGAGGTCGGACAGCACATCGCCCGTGCCCGTGACCAGGAGAAGGCCACCATCAAGGAGCTCGTAGCGGTCGTCGAGCGCGAAGGCAAGCGTGCCCAGGCGAGTACCGAGCTTGCCCTCGAGGCCTCCCAGCGCGCCCAGACCGCCGCCGCACGGGCGAGAGAGGCGGCCGAGAAGGCCGCGGCGGAAGCCGAGGCGGCCAAGACCGACGTGGCGAAGTCCGGCGCTGCGGCTCGCAAGGCCGCGTCCGCCGCCCAGGGGGCAGCCGACGCGGCCCACATCGCCATCCGCGCCTCCAGCACGGCGGTGGAGGCCTCGCGCCGCGCCGCCCGAGCGGCCACAGGCGCGTCCCAGGCCGCGGCAGTGGCCGGGTTCGCCGCCTCCACCGCTTACAACGCGGCGATCGCCGCGTCCAAAGATGCCTCCAAGGCCGAGGCCGCGAAGAACGCGGCGGTCGCCGCGCGCAATGCCGCGGCGAAGGCCCGCAACGCGGCCAAGGCCGCCGATCAAGCCAGCGCCGCCTCTAGCGCTGCGGCCACGGCAGGCGGCGACGCCGCCGCTGCCGCACGCGAAGCCGCCACCGCGGCCAAGGCCTCGGCTCAAGCGGCCACGGCCGCTGGCGTCGCCCAGTCAGAAGCGGCTGAAGCGCAGCGTCAGGCATCCATCGCCGGCACAGCGGCCAACCAGGCCACCAACGCCGCTTCAACTGCCCAATCCCTGGCCAATGCGTCCGCATCTGCCGCCCGGGCGGCGCGCGACGCGGCCAACTCCGCCGCCAGCCATGCCGAAAGGGCGGCCGCTGCTGCGGAGGACGCTGTCAAGTATGCTGGCCAGGCCATCGACTACGCGAACAAGTCGACTGCACACGCTGCGGAGGCCATCAAGGCCGCAGATACAGCCACCAAGACCGTCGCCGAAGCCGTTACCGTTGCCGCCAATGCGCGGGAGGCGGAGTGGGCCTCGTTGGAGGAGGACCGCAAGCAGGCCTTGGAAGAGGCCAAGGAACTTGCGGCCTTCGACATCACCCAGCGCGCCGCAGCACTCAACAAGCGTACCCAGGCCGAGCAGACGAGCCAGGCCATCAAGGACCTAATCAACAGGGCCGAACAGGCGCTCAACGCCCAAGACTTCGAGCTCGCGGTCACCCTCGGGCGCAAGGCCGCGGTCGGCTTGCTGGACGCCAAGGGCACATGGACCCGCGAAGCCGCCCAGTTCGCGCTCGCCGGCACCGAGTACGAGATCCTGTCCTGGATCGACCTTGACCGCGCCCTCGCCCAGTCGCAGGACGACCGCGAGACCATCCTTTACATCGCCCAGATATCCGATCCGGCGGTCGCCGACGGCGCCGCCGAGGCCCTGGCGAGCGGCAGCGACCCGGCCGAAGGAGATTTCAACACCGGCGGAATGATCAAACGCAGAGCCGAGGAAAACCGGGTCCTCATCTTCCGTATCCTGAACGGCGGGGCTGGCGCCGCGGTGAAGGAGGCCGCGGACAAGGCCCTGAAGATCAACACTCCAGAAGCCCTGCAGAAGTTCTTCGACGAGGACCTCAAACCCGCCGTCGAGGAAGACGCCCAGGTCAAGATCGCATCACTCATCCACACAGGCGGCCCCTACACCAAGGCCTTCGGCGAAGTGGCCCTCGCCGGCCCGATCTGGATGAAACTGCACTTCGTCGAGGTCCTGTGCTTCAAGACCGCACAGCTGGACCACGACTCCGCCAGCCACGCGGCCGCCATCCAGGCAGCGATCTCCGCAGCCGCCAAGATCGCCCAGGAGGCGCAACGCGACGCCGCCCACGCTTCCAAGGCTGCCGCCGACGCACGCAACGCGGCTGCCGATGCCCAGAAGTGGGCGGACAAGGCCATCAAGGCCCAAGAGCAGGCTTCCGCCTACGCCGCAGAGGCCAACAACAACGCAAACACCGCCGAAAAGTCCGCCAACGAAGCGCAGGTGCAGGCGAACAAGGCCAAGGCCGCAGCGAGCGTTGCCCAGGGAGCGGCCCGAGCCGCCAACTACTCGGCAAATAAAGCCATCGACGCTGCCCGGAGCGCCCTGACCTCGGCCCACTCGGCACGGGCCTCGGCCGCCGCCGCGCACAGCTCGGCGCTCGCCGCCGGAAAAAGCGCAAGCGAGGCAGCCGCAGCAGCCTCCCAAGCCCGCGGCATCGCCGCGGCCAAGCGACAGCAGGAGCTGATCGAGGAAGCCCGCAAGGCCGCGGAAGAGGCACAGAAGAACAAGGACAACCAGCACAACCCCGCCGACACCCCGCAGAACGACAAGGTCAACCCCAACGGTACGGGTGGTGAGGAGGAATGGTGGTCGGACGCGGGCTGGTGGGCTGATGCCTTCGAGGTCACCAGCGGTCTCGCTGCGATCGGCGCAATGGGTTGCACGGTAGCCATCCTCTTTGCCCCCGAAGCAGCCCCGATCCTGGGCACCGTGTCCTTCGTGCTCAGCGGTGTTTCCATCGTCTCCTCCGGGCTCAGCACGGTCTTCACCGGCGTGGAGCACGGCTGGACGAGCAAGGAGTTCGCCGGCTCCGCCGGCCGCTTCGCTCTCAGCCTGCTCTCGCGTGGTCGGGGCGGATTCGCCAGCATGCGTATGCCGGTGAAGGCCAAGAGCGTGATGACACCAGTAGCCAAGACCACCGCGGACGTAGGTTCCAAGATCATGAAGGAGTTTTACGACCTCGTCTCCTGAAGCCCGTACGTCCGCCGCCACCAGCTGAACGACAGTATGGCGTCACACGGCACCGCGGCCGCCTGGCCCAACACTCGCCCGAAGGAAAGGCGGGGTCAAAAAGCCAGAACGCCCACTGTTGGGTGCGTTGGCATGTCCCTGGCACCTAGTGGGGCTGGGGCGTCATCAAGTCGTCCAGCAGCGCCACATCCCGTTTGTCGCAGTACACCCTCGTCCCCTTCACGGGGGTGTACGACGCGATGCCGACTTAGTGGAACTTCGGTTTCCCGTCCGGTGCGCAGGACTGGGAGCGCGCCGGGGACGTCGTTGAGCCGGCCGATCTAGTGGACCGGAACAGGTAAGGGCCGGCTGAGGGGGTTGCGCACGGTGGGATCCCAGTACTCATGCGTCAACCTCCGACAGGAAGCAGTCCTTAACAGGCCCGCCCGCCTCGGAATGCAGAGCTTTGGACGCTCTGGCCGTCAAGGCGCCGGCTGCAGATGTGTGACACCTCGGCGCGCTCCACCCATCTACCCCGAAGAAAAGGGATCTGACAAGCATGCATAGAACACGTCCGCGGCGCGCAGTTGGGCTACGCGCCCGGTCAACCGTGCTCGCGGTGCTGACTGCGGTGACACTGGCACTCACCACCACCGGTACGGCCTCGGCACAGCCAGCTGCGGCGGTGTCCGGCCGGATAAGCAGCCCGGACCGGGCCGACGCTGCTTTCCCCGCGACGACACTCGGCAACCTCCCGAAGAAGTCCGCGGAACACTGCGAAGCCACGAGGGCCGGGTCTAAGGAACGCAGAAGGGGCGCGATCAAAGCCTGCGTGAGCTTCAGTCCCTCCCCGGCCCGGGTTGCCGCCGCGCCCCGGTCCGCCGTCCCACAGGCGCTCGCCGCGGGTGCCACCTGCTCAGTCAACGGTGCTGGCAACTACTCCTACGAGCGCTTCTCGTACTGCGTAAGCGGCCTGAATGTCCTCTACACCCTGCGCGACGGCAACGGCGTCGAGATCGGGCGAGGCACCCTGGAGGTCTCCACCGGGGCGTCGCTGCCTGTCAGCGGAACGACGTGGAGCGAGCAAGTCAGCGTGAAGATGACTTCGGCGCAAGGCGACGTCACCGCCCTCACTGCCAAGTTCCGCGCCGCCTGCGGAACTGGTTGCAAGGTGACGAAGGCCGCGCCTTGGTTCGGCGGCAACCTGACCGTGGGACAGTCCCTCACCGGCCCCGTCACGTACTCCTCGGCCCCCGCCGCCGGAGCCGCCGCGGAATTCAGCACCTCGTACCAGATGTACGTAACCATGCCGGGCGCCACGATCACCGACCCGAATGCCTCGTGGGCGAACCCGCGCACTATCCGCTGCGACGACGCGGTCGGGGGTACCTCGACCGCGGGCTGTGCTGTCCCTTCCGTGATGCCCGTCGTGGCGATGAAGGCAACGAGCTCGGACCCGGGCGGCGCCATCGCCGCCTACGACTGGGCGCAGAAGAACCTCAACGGCGGCTGGGGGAAGAAGGGCAGTCCTCTGACCCGGTCGACGAGCGGCGTCGCTGGCCGCACCGCCACCACGTGTAGCGGCTTCACGGCCCAGACGGATCTCGTCGAAACCGACTCCTGCGGTGACTTTCCCTTCGGCGAGGCGAGAGAAGGCGGGGCCGCCGGCGACCGGTGCGTCAATGTGATCCCGAACCTCGGAAACGGTGAATGGGACACGTACATCCTCAACGACGGCCATGTTCTGGACCGGGCCTCACCCTGTGTGCAGGCCCATGTCACGCCCGCCGAGAAGCAGTTCGCCGACATGCAGCTGGCCGATGGCTTCAAGGAACAGCGGGTGATCGATGCCGACAAGTTCGAGCTGACGGTGTCGACACCGGACACCGGACCGCAGGCCAGCTGCCTGAACGATCCTCCTCCGGCGGGTGCGCTTCCCAACCGCGACGGCTGGTTCAAGAACACCACTGAGCCGGTTCCCCTCATCAACCAGACCAACACGTCGGGCGGGCCCGGAAAGCGTCCGACCCAGGCGCAGGCGTGCCTGGGTCGGAATATCGGCGGGGGGACAGGAACCAGCGATCCCATCACCGGCTGGAAGGACGCAGAGGCGTTCAAGCAGGCGAGCAACGTCACCAACGGGCTGGCCCGATGCCATCTCATCGCGAAGGTCCTCGGCGGACAAGGCACGAGTGATCTCACTCGATACAACCTCGTCCCCTGCTGGCAGTCCGGGATGAACACGGGCACGCCCAGCATGCGGACGTTCGAGACCATGGCGCAGGACCTGATCAAGGGCTCCATCGCCGGTTTCGGAGTCAACGACGCGATCTTTTACGAAGTGACGCCCGTCTACAGGGACGCGACGAGCACGATCCCCTTGGGCGTCACGATGCACGCAACCATCCAACGGGCGAACGGGACAACCGAGGAACTGTTCCCTAACGTATACGTCACCAACACCTTGCAGAACACTGGGACGCTCAACCTCGGTAACTGATCCACCGAAAAGCACCAGTGCGCGCCAAAAGGAGCAGGCATGAGCTTCACCACCCCACCGCGGCCGTTCGATGTCACCGCGCTCTTCCCTCAACTGGCTCCGCTGGCGCGCACGGCGACCCGACTACACCCGCGTCCCGGGTCGCCGACCGTGCACGACAGCCACGTCGGCGGGCCGCTCCTGTGGCCCGCCGACGAACCGTGGCCCTACTGCGACGAGCCACACGACAGGCACGCCTCGACGGTGGTCCACGCCCCAGGTGACGTCCGGCTCCTGCGCCGCGACCTTGCCGCAGCGGACGAACGACTGCGCCTCGACCCCGAGGCACCCGGGTACACCCCTGGGGAGCTAGAGACCTGGGAGCGGATCAAAGTGGGCCGCCCGTGGTTCGACGGCCCGGTACCCCTTCTCCCGGTCTCCCAGCTCTACGCCCGCGACGTGCCCTTCCCGCGCTCAGCCGACGCGGATCTCCTCCAGGTCCTGTGGTGCCCCTTCGACCACGCGATGGCACACCCCAAGACCGCACTGTTTTGGCGTTCCTCCGCCACCGTCACCGACGTGCTCGATGCGCCGCCCGAGCCGCCGGTCATCCAGTCCGCGCACTACCTTCCGGAACCGTGTCTGTTCTCACCAGAGCAGGTCACCGAGTACCCCCATCCCAGGGAGCTGGACAAGGAGCTTCGGGACCAGCTGGACGACAGGAGCCGCTGGGAGGTGATCGATCCTATTCAATACAATGCATATGCGTATGATCCGGGCGAGCTCTACTTGAACAACCTCTCCACCGCCCCCGGCTGGAAGTCGGGCGGCTGGACCCGCTGGGACCCCACCGACCCGGTCGACCTCTCCTGCCCCGAGTGCGCCACCGAGGCGGTCCCCCTTCTCACCATTGCCTCCTCGGAATGGGACTCCGGCAGCGAGACCTGGATCGCCGAGGAGAATCGGACCATCCCGATGCCAGTTCCTCTGGGCACCTCGGACGGCAACTTCACCAAGATCGACATCGCTGGCGGCTACAACCTTCAACTCCATGCCTGCCCGTCATACCCGGACCATCCGCACATTGAGCTGATCCAATAGGCCCGAACCCCCGGACCGCCGGGCTTGGTCACCAGCGACCCGACGCGCTTGCCCTTGTCGGTCGCGGGCAGCCGGTTGAGCGCCACGCTGATGCTGTGTCCGCCGGGCCAGCTGTAGGCCAAGGGCACGCGCACCGTCGCGCACTGGAATCCCTTGGGGGTCAGCGGGAATGTCCTCGGCAGGGAAGAAACGCCAGGTGACCTTCTGTTCGTAGAACGGGCTCAGGTCAGCGGGTGTGGCTTGCTGCCCGCCTTCCCGCGGCTTCGGTCCGACTACTCCGCTGCAGCAGCCAGTCACCGCCACGCCGACCAGGGTGGTGCTGATCACCAACAGTTTTACGCGCATACGCGGATGCCCGTCCCTCGATCTCACCTCGTAGCCAAGCCCCGCCGCGGAGCGCCGGCCCCCGACCGCGGCAGGCGTCCACCGTGACGCTACGGGCGCCACCGGCGCCACGCCCGAACGGCCAGCAGCAACAGATCCTCCAACGGCGGCACAAGTTCTTCCACGGCCCCGAACCCTCAGCCACACGGCACCGGCCGCTGCTTGTTCTCGGGCAACTTCCCGAACCGACCAGACGACCTCGCTCATCACTCAGCGTGCACACACCACACAACCTGAGCCAGAGTCCTTCGATGCGTATAGAGTCCCTCCGGTCTGGGGCGCCTGTGTCCTAGTAGTGCTTTGTTAGCTGGTCTTGTCGTGTCGGGGGTCTGGTAGTTCGCTGGCTGTATGAGGGCTGGGGAGCTTGCGGCGGTGCGGGGCCGGTTGGACGAGTTCGCTTCCGAGGTGTTCGCGCCGTTGGTCCGTCGGGACCAGCGGGCGAAGGGCCAGTTGTATCTGCGCGGCCTGCTGCTGGACGGTCCGCGCAAGTCGATCCAGCCGATGGCCGTACGCCTGGGTGTCGATCATCAGCAGTTGCAGCAGTTCATGACGTCCTCGACCTGGCCGGTCGCCGACGTGCGGGCCCGGCTGGCCTGGCGGGCGGTGGCCGTGGTGCGTCCGCAGGTGCGGGTCGTAGACGACACCGGATTCCCCAGGGACGGCCGTTCCTCGCCCGGGGTGGCTCGGCAGTACTCCGGCACCCTGGGCAAGGTCGGCAACTGCCAGATCGGCGTCAGCGTCCACGCCGCTTCCGACACCGCCTCGTGCCCGCTGTCCTGGCGGCTGTTCCTGCCACAGTCATGGGACGGGCCTGAGGCGACCTCACGCCGGGCGGCCTGCCGGATCCCCGACAGCGAACACCACCCGCCCAAGTGGCAGCTCGCTCTGGACATGCCCGACGAACTCGCCGGGACCGGTCTGCGGCCCGCAGCCCTGGTCGCGGACACCGGCTACGGCGCGAACGCCGACTTCCGCCACGGTCTGGAAGACCGCAAACTCGCCTATGTTCTGCAGGCCAAGGCCGAGATGACCGCCCACGGCGAGATCGTCGAGCCGCACCGGCCCGCCTACAGCGGCCTCGGCCCCCGCCCACTGCCGCGCTACCGCACCAGGCCGGTGTCCTTACGTGACCACGTGCTGGCCGCGGGACGCCGCCACGGGCGGACGCTGACCTGGCGCAATCTCGGCGCAGTCGAAGAACTCTCGGTACTCGACCAACCACCAGGTCTCATCGACGCCGACACCCGCCTGGTCGTCGTGGTCGGCCGGCCTCTGCCCGGCAACCATAACGACTACAAGGCATGGGAGGAGTCCGGCGCCAAGGCTGCCGTCGGCAAGACACTCACGATCGCCGACGGCGGCTATCCGGGCACCGGACTCGTCATGCCCCACCGCCGACGCAAAGGCGAAGACCTGCCCGACTGGAAGCAGGAGCACAACAAATCCCACAAGCAGGTTCGCGCACGCGTCGAGCACGTCGTCGCCCACGTGAAGACCTGGAAGATCGTCCACGACTGCCGACTCAAGGGTGACGGCGTCCATCACGCCATGCTCGGGATCGCCCGCATGCACAATCTCACCATCGCCGGATAGACGAGCGGGCCGCACAGCGAACAGCCCAGCCCATAGATCATTTACGGGACAACCCTTAGCTGAGCGGGTTGGCGGCTGTGCTGGCTCACTGAATCTGCGCAGAATATGACGTGCGATAGCGGTCTGACCTGCGAAGTTCCTAGGCAGTCACAAATGATCAAGGACTGGTTCGCGGAGCCAGAGAATCAGCGAGGCCAGGACGACTCCCGCGCGGTAGCGGTCGGCGAGCTTGTCGAACCTGGTTGCGATCGCGCGGAACTCTTGAGGCGTGCGAAGCGTCGTTCGACCACGTTGCGGTCGCGGTCTCCTTGTCGAAGGCGGGCGGTCCGCCGCCGAGGCGCCCTCGGCGCCGGCGGTTGGCCGCTTGGTTGCGGCGCTCGGGGATCGTGACGGCGATGCCCCGACGCCGCAGCAGGTGCCGGATGGCTCGGCTGGGATCAGCTCCCGCCGCCGAAGGCCGTAGCTGATCTCCGCCTCTCAGGGTTGGATGACCCGCTGGAACGTGCATAGAGGCAGATCTGTCACGGGGTGCTCAAGGAGTTCGACGCGGTGGCGGGCGACCGGGCAAGGGGGACGCCCAGGTCTTCGGGCGCCGGATCGCGATGGCCGACGCGTTCGGCGACCTCCAGGATCCAGGTCAGGTCAACGTGCAGCGACATGCTCACGCAGCGGCGCCCCGGTCGTCGCGCGGGGCGGGAGCGTGCTGGACATCAAGCTGCTCTTCGAGGTCCTGCAGGAACGCGCCGTGGATGTCGAGGAAGCGCTGGGCGGCAGCCATGCCGGCGGCCCGGGCTCCGGTTGTGTCCTCGGTGATCAGGCGCTGCACATACTGGTTGAAGTCCAGGCCGCGTGCCTCGGTCGCGTCCTTCCCGGCGGCTAGGACGTCCGACTCCAGGCGGAGTTGAGTCTGCCTCCTCGTGCTGCTCATACCCGAAAGGCAGCAGGGTGGTAGCAGTCGGGGAATCTCCAGTCGCCCAACCAGGCCCGGGCCGTAGGAAGTGGAGCGGTTCGCAACGGGTGGCATCTCCCAGACCCGTTGTCAGTGGCACCGGCCAGTATGGCAGTTCGGACTATCGGCGTACATCGGGGTGATCTTCGGATCATGGTGCGAACGGAGACGCAATGCCGAACCGCTTCGCGAAGTCGGCGGGGTTCGACCGACGACTTGACCTGACCAAACCCGACCTTGGAGTAGCGGGCGGGGCCCGCGCACCTCGAACATCTCCTGGCGGACCGGCGTGCGCTTCGCTTCAGCCAAACGGCCTGCTTCGCAGACCTGGGTGACACCGTTTCACGAGGTCCGGGCTTTCGACCCGTTGGGCTGGCGCTTCGCTCCCCAGCCGGATCCTTCCGGCTTCGCCTCCAGGGCTTCACCTATTGTTAATTCAACTGAATCGCAGCTTGTTGCCACCTCCCGCACACAGTCGTACGTTTGAAGTGTAGCTACTTGCTAAAACCGTCCTGGAGGGCAAAATGGGTGACCTTAACGAACAACTTCGGATAACCACGTCGGATAACGCAGTTGCCCTGGTGGCAAAGGCGAACGCCACGGCAGTCTCAGGTGTGAGCACAGAGGGATTCGGGGTCGAGGGAAGAGCTCACGGGACTGGAGTGGTCGGAGTGAGCGAAGCCTGGCTCGGCGTCTACGGGGAGTCAACTGGCGGTAACGGCGTAGACGCCGTGCGTGGACAAGGCAAAGGCAGCACATGCGGGGTTGCTGGGCACAGCGAGAACGGAATCGGCGTATACGGAAAAGGCCCCCTTTGGGCTGCCAAGTTTGAGGGAAAAGTCCAAGTTACCGGCGCGCTCGAGGGAAAACGCATCCAAGGCACGACTGCATCATTCAGCGAAGATATAACCGCATGGGATGCTACGATCAGCAAAGGCTTGAGCACTCACGCAATAGCCGCCTTTACAGGAACGTTTACCGACGTGGTGAAAGCGAAACAGTTCAAGCCCACGGGAAACGACTACGCGGAAACCTTCGCCTCAGAAGACAACTTCGAACCAGGAACCGTTCTCACCATTGGAGATGACGGCCTGCTGACACCCTGCAGCACGCAATACGACACGCGCGCGACTGGAGTTGTATCTGGCGCTGGCGGCTTCACTCCCGGAACCGTCATGGAAAGCAACTCCGAATCCCGACATCACGTGATAGTGGCACTCGCGGGACAGGTTTACGTCAAAGCCGACCCCCAGTACGGGCCAATCTCCGTCGGCGACCTTCTCACAACCTCACCGACCCTGGGATGCGCCATGCGGGTCGCCGACCGCAGCCGTGCCGTCGGCTCAATCCTTGGAAAGGCCATGTCACCCCTCGCAGGCCGACACGGACTCGTCCGTATGCTCGTAACCCCATCCTGAGACACACCCGTCACAGGTCCGACACGGTCAGAGCTGGCCGTCTCCCGGCTCGGGAGCCAGGACCCAAGTCGAGCTGCTCGCCGGAGGGGTCGATCTCTTCGGCGAACAGGCCGACGTGGTTGGCGTAGGTGAGCACTTTGGAGAAGGCCCAGCGTGCCTGGCTCAGGCGTCCGGCGCGGGCGAGTGCCTCTACGTACAGGAAGCTGACAGGTTGAAGGTGCCCTCGGAGCCACGCAGGCCGTCGGGAGAAGCGTCGGCAGCATGAACGCCTCGTAGGCCCCGCGAGCCGGGCCCGCCCCTGCCCGTCCTGGTGGGACGGGCAGGCTTACCGGTCCAAGCCAGTACGGACGCTACGGACAGCTGCGGCCTTGTCCGTCGCCGATCACGGTCGTCGTGCAGCCCAGTGGCGCGTAAGCGCCAGCGGTGCTGTTGTCGCCGATGACGGTGGCGGCGTTGTCCACTC
>NZ_JBEZLA010000086.1:0-24198 GCF_040651925.1 Streptomyces sp. NPDC048349
TACGTCCAGTACGGGGGCATCCGGCCGGCACGCCGAGAGCACGCACCGGACACCGCTCCTTCACCACGGACCTCCGTCAGACACCCCCTAGGCCAGCCCGGCCGCGGCCAACAGGCCCTGCCAGTCGGGGATCTTCACCGAGCGGCGGCCCAGGGAGCGGCCCAGGTCGGCCTCGGCGGCCTCTATGGCCAGCCAGCCCGGCCACTCCACGGGCCGCAGCCCCGCCGCACGCAGCGCGTCCAGCGGGTCGTCGGGCAGCTCGCGCCGGGCCAGCGCCCCCGCGTCCTGGAGCAGCGAGGACGCGGTCTCCTTGGCGCAGGGCCGGTTGGTGCCGATGACCCCGGTCGGCCCGCGTTTGATCCAGCCCGCCACGTACTCGCCGACCGAGGCCCGGCCCCCGCGCACCACCCGGCCCGCCGCGTGCGGGACCGTACCCGTCGCCGCGTCGAAGGGCAGACCCGCGAGCGGCACCCCCTTGTACCCCACCGAGCGCAGCACCAGCTGCGCCCCGATCTCCTCGTACGCGCCCGTCCCGGTCACCCCGCCGCGGCCGTCCGGCGCGGTCCGCTCGAAGCGCACGCCGCTCACCCGGCCGTCGGACCCGCCCAGGATTTCCGCCGGGCGCAGGTAGAAGCGCAGGTCGATGCGGCGCCCGGCGCCGCCCGGCCCCCGCTGAGCCCAGTCGCGCAGCACCTCGAGGTTGCGCCGGGCCACGGCGGGCAGCGCCGCGGCCGCGGCCGGATCGCCGTACACGGGGTCGAGGGCCGCCTCGGCGGGGTCCACCACGGCGTCCACGTCCGGCAGCGTGCCCAGCTCGCGCAGCTCCTTGGTGGTGAACTTGCCCTGCGAGGGCCCGCGCCGGGCCACCATCGCCACCCGCCGCACCCCGCTGTCCGCGAGGGCGCCGAGCGCCGGCTGCGGCATGTCCGTCGGCGTCAGCTCGGCCTCGCCCCGGGCCAGGATCCGCGTCACGTCCACCGCCACGTTGCCCGCGCCGACCACGACCGCCGAGTCCACCCCGGACAGGCCGAAGGCCTCGGCGACGGCGTCCGGGTGGCCGCTGTACCAGGACACGAAGGCCGTCGCGGAATGCACCCCCGCCAGTTCCTCGCCGGGGATCCCCAGCATCCGGTCGCGCGCGGCGCCCACGCAGTACACCACCGCGTGGTACAGCTCCAGCAGCCGCTGCGTGGGCAGCAGCTCTCCCCCGACCTCGACGTTCCCGAGGAAGCGGATGCGCTCGTCCTCCAGTACGCCGCGCAGGTTGCCCTGCAGCGACTTGATCTTCTCGTGGTCGGGCGCGACCCCGTACCGCACGAGACCGTACGGAGCCGGCAGCCGGTCCAGTACGTCGACCCGCACCCCCGGCACCTCGCGTTGCTGGACCAGCGTCTGGGCCGCGTAGACCCCGCTGGGGCCCGATCCGACGACGGCGATACGAAGCACGGCGGAGCTCCTCCCGCAGGTGGTCCCAGCATGACACCGGGGGCCCCGGCCGTCAGCCCATCGCGCGCATCCGGTGGATCTCGGCGGTCTGGGTGGCCACCACCTCGGTGGCCATCTCCTCGACCGCCACGTTGTTGCCCCCGGCCAGCGCCTGGCCCGCCATCTTCAGCGCGCCCTCGTGGTGCGCGGTCATCAGCCGCAGGAAGAGCCGGTCGAAGTCGGCGCCCGTCGCCCCGGCCAGCTCGCGCAGCTGCTGCTCCGTCGCCATGCCCGGCATCGCGGCGTGGTCGTGGTGGCCCTGCCCGCCGGAGCCGGCCGAGGGGGCCGGATGGAGGGTCAGCCACTTCTCCATGGCCCCGATTTCGGGCTGCTGGGCAGCCGCGATCCGCTCCGCCAGGCGTTTGACCCCGTCCGCCGAGGCCCGCTGCGGTGCCAGGGCGCTCATCGTCAGCGCCTGCCGGTGGTGTTCGATCATGCCCTGGACGTAGGCGTGGTCGGCCGCGTTCGGGGTGTCGTCCGGCATTTCCCCGGCCGCCTGTTCAGGGGTGAGGGTGCGCGCCGTCTCGCCCGGTCTGCCCGGTGCGACGACCACGGCCCGGCCGTCCTCGGCTCCGGAGGCCCCGCCGGCCCCGTCCGGCTCCCGGCAGCCGGTGAGGGCCGACAGCAGGCAGGCGGCCACGACCGCTGCGGCGAACCGGAACCGCCGCGCCGACCCAGGCTCGAGGCTCCGGGGGTCTTTTGCCATGTCCATGGAAAGGAAGATACTGCCCGGGTCCGGGTTCCGTTCCCCCATCGAACGGAACCGATCGGACTCCCATGGGAGGGCACAGTGAGCTCGTTCCACAGCACGAGAGTGCGCAAAGGGAGGGTGGCGGCGGCCGTCGCGGCGGCCGGGCTCCTCGCCACGCTCCTGACCGCCGGACCGGCGGCCGCGACCCCCGACCCGGGTGACTTAGTGCCCGGCGGCGGCAGCCGGCAGGACGCGGGCCCCGTTCACGGCAGGGAGGCGGCCCCCGGCGAGATCCCGGGCCAGGACGAGATCGTGCACAGCGCGAACATCAAACCCCTGGCGAACATCCCCCTCGCCGCCACCGCGACCGTCAACTCCGACCTGGCGTTCCAGGGCAAGTACGCCTACGCGGGCAACTACAACGGCTTCACGATCTACGACATCTCCAACCCGAAGGCGCCCAAGACCGTCACCGAGGTGCTGTGCCCCGGCGGCCAGAACGACATCTCCGTCCTCGGGGACCTGCTCTTCCTCTCCACCGACTCCTCGCGCAGCGACGACTCCTGCAACAGCGTCTCGCAGCCCGCGACGGAGAAGTCCTCGTGGGAGGGCATCAAGATCTTCGACATCAAGGACAAGAAGAACCCCAAGTACATCAAGTCCGTGGAGACGGCGTGCGGTTCCCACACCCACACCCTGGTGCCGGGCGGCCGTGACATCTACCTCTACGTCGCCTCGTACTCCCCGAACGAGGCCTTCCCCGACTGCAAGCCGCCGCACGACGGCATCTCCGTGGTGAAGGTCCCGAAGAAGGCGCCGACCCAGGCCGCGGTCGTCGCCTTCCCCGTCCTGTTCCCCGACGGCGGCAACCCGGGCGGGCCCACCAACCCCGGTGTCTCCAAGACCACCGGCTGCCACGACATCACCGTGCTGCCGTCGAAGAACCTGGCCGCCGGAGCCTGCATGGGCGACGGCATCCTCTTCGACATCAGCGAACCCGAGCAGCCGAGGGTCATCGACCGGGTGCAGGACAACGTGAACTTCGCGTTCTGGCACTCGGCCACCTTCAACGAACGCGCGGACAAAGTGGTGTTCACCGACGAACTCGGCGGTGGTGGCGGTGCCACCTGCAACGCGGCCACCGGACCCGACCGGGGCGCCGACGGGATCTACGACATCACAGGCCGGGGGGACCAGCGCAAGCTCGCCTTCCGCAGCTACTTCAAGATCCCGCGCCACCAGGCCGACACCGAGAACTGCGTGGCCCACAACGGCTCGCTGATCCCGGTCGGCGGCGGCCGCGACATCATGGTGCAGGCCTGGTACCAGGGCGGTGTCTCGGTGTGGGAGTTCACCGACTCCGCCCGGCCCCAGGAGATCGGGTACTTCGAACGCGGCCCGCTGACCACCGACAAGCTCGGACTCGGCGGATCCTGGTCGGCGTACTACTACAACGGCCACATCTACTCGAACGACATCGCCAAGGGCTTCGACGTGCTGAGGCTCGACGACTGGCGCACCGAGAGCGCCAAGTGGGTGTGGATGGACCGGCTCAACGTGCAGAGCCAGCCCGAGTACCACTGACCGCCGGGGCCCCGGGGCCTGGTGATCCAGTGATCTAGTGATCCGAGCGAATCGTTCCGCCGGGCGGCCCGCCGTCCGGCGGAACGCCCAGCTCCCAGTCCAGCCCGTAGCGCTGGAACAGCTCTGCCCGCAGCCGGGCCAGCGGCATGGGCGCACCGGGCAGCAGGACCGCCACGACGGCGCCCATCAGCAGGGCCCGCAGCAGCGGGTAGTCCGCGTCCACGTCCGGCGATCCGTACCGGGTGACGGTGTCCCGCAGCAGCTCGGCGAGCCGCTGCTGCTCCGGGCACTGCACGAAGCCCTCGGCCGTGAGGATGCCCGCCATGTGCGTCCGCATCAGCAGCGGCTGGTCCCGGGCGAGCCCCAGGATCGCGTCGATGGCGCGCGCCAGCCGCTCCCGACCGTCGTCGCTGCGCGGCTCGCGCTCCAGCGCAGCGTCCAGGGTGCGGTGCATCAGCCGGTGCACCGCCGACTGCAGCAACTGCCGCTTGCCCGGGAAGTAGTACGAGACCAGGCCGCGCGCCGCGCCCGCCCGGTCGGCGATGTCGCCGAGGGTCGTGGCCTCGTAGCCGCGCTCGGCGACGAGCTCGACCGTGGCCTGGAGCAGCCGCTCCCGGGAACGTCTGCGCAATTCTTCATTGACCGATGCGCTGCGCGGGGACATGCTTACTCCTGCGTTGACTGGCTCGGAGCCAATATACTCAGCGCGCGGGGCCGCCTGCTCTGGGTGACACGGGGGATCGCCCAGGGCAGGCACACTCCCGGTGGTCCCTGCGGGGGCCCGGAACCGTCGCGGCGAGTGCTACCAGGGCCACGCCCACCAGCCACCCCCCGAGCACGTCCGAAGGCCAGTGCACCCCGAGGTGGAGCCGCGTGAAGCCCACCCCGAGCACCGAGACCGCGGCCGCCGCCCAGGCCGTGCCCACCGCCCACCGGGGGGTCCCGCGGGGGAGCAGCCACAGCAGCATTCCGCACACCACCGTCGCGGTCATGGCGTGGCCCGAGGGATAGGCCGAGAAGTACGCCGAGTCCACCGGATCCGGCAACACCGGACGCTCACGCCCCACCACTGCCTTCAGGCCCTGCTGCACCCCGGTCACCACGAGCGTGGCCGCCGCCACCCGCAGCGCCCGCTCCCGCCGGCCCCTCCACCACAGCAGGACGCAGGCCGTGGCGGCCAGGGCCCGCATGGCCCAGGGGTCCCACACCCAGTCGGTGAGGATCCGCATCGTGGCGGTGACCCCGGGATGGGCGACGGCATGGGCGTGAAGGTCCCGGACGACCCGGTCGTCGAAGGAGAGCAGCGGCCGCCACCGCGCCATCACCAGCGCCGTCAGAAGGACCGCGAGCAGCGCACAGCCGATGCCCGCCTGCCTCAGAAGACGCACGTGATCGTTGCGCATACGGCGATCCTCGCACCGGCCTCCCCCGGTACCCGGCAGCGCGCGGCGGGGACGCCCGGCCTATGCCAGGGCGCTCAGCCCGGGCACGAGGGCCACCAGCAGCGGTACGGCCGGTACCAGGGCGGCCGTGGCCGTCAGCCGGAGCCTGTTCATCGCGGACAGCCGGGGCGCGGCCGCCAGCAGCCGGCGCACCCGCTCCTGGACGTGCGCCTGCGGGGCCGCGGAGGGTCCGAACACCCCCCGGTCCTCGTTCAGCCCGACCAGGGCCAGCGCGATCGTGAGCCGCCCGTACCGCCGGGAGGCCACGTCATCGGCGGCCAGTTCGACGAGGCGGTGCATCTGCGCCTCGAAGGCCGCGAAGACCGGCACCTGCGGGAAACCTCCCGCCAGCGCCCGCGAACAGTGCAGCAGCCAGTCGTGCCGGGCCGCCGCGTGCCCCTGCTCGTGCGCCAGCACGGCGTCGAGCTGGCTCCCCTTCAGCCGGCCCAGCGCCGCCGTCGTGACGACCAGCTGCGGAGCCGCCCCCGGCAGCCACCACGCGTCCGGCCGCGGGCCCTCCAGGACGACGAGCCGCGCGCCGGTGGGCACCTCCCCGGGCAGCAGCGGGGCCCGCACCAGCAGTTCGCTGCCCTGGGCGCGCCGCCGGGCCCGCGCCCGGAGCACCTCCCGGGCCAGCATCGCCGCGGTCCACAGCGCCCCGCCCGCCAGCACGAGCGCGGTGCCCGCCGCCCAGGGGCCGCCGGAAGCACCCAGCGCATAGGCGTCGACGACCCCGCGCGGGGCGGCGGCGAAGAGCCGCCCGCGCACCGCCTGCCAGGCCGCGGCCGCACTCAGCAGCATCGACAGCCCGAGGCACAGGAGCACCGCGGCCACCACGCACTGCCACACCCACAGGGCCACGACGGGTTCGCGCTCGGGCCATCGGGCCCGCGCGAGCAGCCGGGGCGCGAGCACCGCGGTCAGGGCGCCGAGCATCAGGAGAGCGGCGGGGACCATCATGTCCGCCAGCCTATGAGCGCGGGGCTACCTGCGGGTACGGTCGCGGGGCTTTGGTGACGCAGGACACGTGCGCCCGCGGCCTCACATCATCATCAGCATCGCCAACATGCCCATGCCCATGGCCAGTCGGCAGGCCCGGGTGAGTTCGGTGGGCGCCGGCGGATACGCCCCCTGCGCGGGGCCCGCGGCCGCCACCAGCCGGGTCCCGCCGAGCAGGACGTAACCGGCGAAGTAGAGCAGCAGCAGACCGGTCACCAGGGACGGCCCTCCGCCGTGCCCGTACCCGGCCGCCGCGGTCAGCGCCATCCAGGCCATGGCCAGCGAACCCACCAGGTGGTGCGCGTGGTGCACCCCGGCACGCAGCAGCCACACCGCGTGCAGGGCGGCGCCGCAGAACACCGCCGCGAGCAGGAGGGCCTGCCAGCCGCCTCGGTCCCCGAGGGGCACCGCCATCAACGCCATCCCGAACGCCATCACGGCCTCCCCGGCCGCGGCGCCGCCCGATCTGCGCACCTGCCGCAGGCAGTAGGCCCCGCTTGCCGCGCACAGCACGACGAGCAGCCAGGCCGAGGCCGAGTCGGCGGAGGACATGGCGGAACCGTGCACGGCGGAACCTCCCGGTTCGTCGGCGTCACGGGAAGAGATGCCCCTCTCACACCGGCTTCACGCGGCCCCGGGATACGCTCTCCCTGCCGTACCCGGCATGTCACATGCCACCGCGCAGAACGGAGTCACCGATGTCGACCGCCCACCCCGCCGCCCTCAGCTTCCGCAGTGCCGTCGAGGCGGACGTCACCGGGCTGGTGGCCCTCGTGGAGTCGGCGTACCGGGGTGACGCCAGCCGCGGCGGGTGGACCACCGAGGCCGACTTCCTCGACGGGCAGCGCACCGACGCGGACGGGGTCCGTCAGATCATCCAGGCGCCCGACAGCACCCTGCTGGTCGTCGAGCGCGCGGGCGCGATCGTCGCCTGCTGCCAGCTCGAACACCGCGGGGACCACGTCTACTTCGGGATGTTCGCGGTCCGCCCGGGGCTCCAGGGCGCGGGCCTCGGCAAGGAGATCCTGGCCGAGGCCGAGCGCCGTGCCCGCGACACGTGGGGTGCCAAGGAGATGCGGATGACGGTGGTGAACGTACGGGAGGAGCTCATCGCCTACTACGAGCGCCGCGGATACCGGCGCACCGGCGAACTGAGCCCCTTCCCCTACGGTGACGAGCGCTTCGGTGTTCCGCTCCGCGACGACCTGGCCTTCGAGCTGCTGGTCAAGTCGCTGTAGCCGGACCGGCCCTACGCGGTGAAGCGGCCCGTGCTGCGGATCTCGGGGAAGTCGGTGATCGCGCCGTCCAGTTCGAGCGCCCGCGCGAGCCGCAGCAGGTCGAGCGTGTTGACGGCCCGGCCGGTCACCCGCAGTCCGGCCGCGTGCGCCGCCTCCACGGCCTCCAGGCTGAGCCGGCGGATGTCCACGGCGACCGTCGCGGCGCCGGCGGCCAGGGCGCGGTCGACGAGGGTCCGGCGGTCCGCTTCCGGCCGGTCCGCGTACAGGCAGGTCCGGACACCCGGGGCCAGCCGCGCGACCTCGGCGAGCAGTGCGTCGTCGAAGGAGGCCGCCTCCACCCGGGCGGTCAGGTCGCGCCGCAGGAGCAGTTCCGCGAGCGCCCCGGCGGCGGCCCGGTCCCGTACCGCCACCTGGAGCGGGGTGCGGACCGCCTCCAGCACGTCCTCGAACACCGGCACGCGCTCGCCCTGACCGGCGTCCAGACCGCGCAGTTCGGCCAGGGTCAGGTCGGCGACGGCCCCCGAGCCGTCGGTGGTCCGGTCCACATCGGGGTCGTGCACGGCGACGAGCGCGCCGTCCTTGCTCAGCCGGACGTCCAGAGCGATGACGTCCATGCCGGAACGTTCCGCTCGGAGATACGACCGCAGGGTGTTCTCCGGTTCGACACCCATGACCCCGCGGTGACCGATGGTGAGGAAAGTCAAGGTTCTCTCGCTTCCGTCGACGGCGGCTCCCCGCGCGGACGCGGTGTCCCGACCGGCCGCGCGCGATGAGGACGCATGCTAGTGCGCCGAGGGTGCGAAGGGACCGCCCGTGCAAGGCCCCGCAGGGGCGCACCGGCCGCTTCCCGTCGGGGTCGTGGGCCCCCGCGCGGCCGGTGACGGCGGTGTCGCGTCACCCGGGCGTGGGCGCGTCCCCATCGGCTTGACGGGCCACGGGGGCCAGCTCGTCCAGGTCGGCCAGGAGGGCTTCGCCGAGCTCCAGTTCCGCCAGGTGCTGCCGCTCGCTCCAGCGCAGCGCGAGCGCCGGGAAGGCCCACTCCGGGACCTCGCCCGCCTGCGCCACCGCCTCGCGTACGGCGGCCAGTTCGGCCCGGGTGCGCTCCAGGTGCCCGACGACCATCGCGCGCAGCCGCTGCGGCTCGGCCAGGTGTCCGAGCCAGACCCGCAGCAGCAGACCGTGCTTGAGCACCGGGGGTCCGGCCTCCGCCGTGTCGGCGGCCCAGCCGGCCAGCGCCGCGCGGCCCGCGTCGGTGATGGCGTAGCGCCGCTTGGCCCGCGCCTCCTCGGGCCCCGAGCGGGCGGAAGCCGCGTAACCGAGCTCCTCCAGGCGGCGCAGCTCGGCGTAGATCTGGCTGATGGCGGGAGACCAGTAGAAGAAGCGGAGCGAGGAGTCCGCCCACTTCTTCAGCTCGTAGCCCGTGCGCTCCCCGGGGAACGAAAGAAGGCCGAGAACCGCCCACGCGGTCGGCGGCAGGTCCCGGGCCGCCCGCTGCCGCCCCGCCCGCTCCTGCTTCCCCGCCCCTTGCTTCTTCGACTTCTGACTACTAGTCATATGGCTGATTGAAATAAGACCGGGCACGGGACGCAACCCTGGAGGCGCCGTGAAATTCTCCGTGATCTTCGAAGCCCAGCTCGCCGACCCGACCGTCGAGCGGGAGCACCAGCTGATCCGCGACTGCGTGGAGCAGGCCGTGCTCGCCGAGCGCATGGGCTTCGACCGGATCTGGGCGGTCGAGCACCACGCGCTGAAGTGGTACGCGCACATGTCCGCCCCCGAGATCTTCCTGACCTGGGTCGCGGCCAGGACCAGCACCATACGCATCGGGCACGGCGTGGTCTGCATGCCCTTCAACTTCAACCATCCGGTGAGGGTCGCCGAACGGGCCGCGATGCTCGACCTGCTCTCCGGCGGGCGGCTCGATCTCGGGGCCGGGCGCGGCGGCACCGAGCAGGAGACCTCGCTGTGCGGAGTGGACCGGGAGCGCACCACCGCCGAGGTCGAGGAGGCCCTGCGGATCATCGGCAGCGCCTGGCAGGAGGAGGAGCTGGAGTACCACGGCGAACTGATCGACATCGACCCGCACCCGATCCTGCCGCGGCCCGCGCAGACCCCGCACCCGCCGCTGTTCCTGGCGTGCAGCCGGGAGGAGACCCTGGTGCAGGCCGCCGAGCTGGGGGTCGGGGCCCTGGTGATGGGCTTCGCCGGACCCGGGCCGATCGCGGACATGCGCGCCGTCTACGACGCTGCGCTCGCCGGGCGGGACGGCAGCCGGTTCGTGTCCACCGCCGTCAACGACCACTTCTCGGTGCTCTGCCCGACGATCGTGCTCGACGACCGGGAGGAGGCGCGCCGGATCGGCGTCCGCGGCCAGCGCTTCTTCGCCCAGTCCATCGGCCACTGGTACGGCGGCGCGGGCATCCCGGACGAGGCCGTGGTCGCGGGCGCCGACGAGGCCGCGCGGATGCGCGAGGCGGCCGAGCAGGTGGTGGCCCGGCTGCACGAGCAGGACATCCCGGTGCGTCCCACCTCCACCGCCACCTTCAACGCCGACCACGCCTACGGCAGCGCCGACGACGCCATCGCGTACGCGGAACGGCTCCGGGAGGCGGGGGCCGACGAGATCATGTGCCTGATCCAGATGGGCACCGTCGAGCAGGAGGCCTGTCTGGAGACCCTGCGGCAGTGGGGCGAGAAGGTCATCCCCCACTTCCGGGGCCGGCGATGACCGGACCCCGCCCCGGTGCGCCCGAGGGCCTCGACCCCGCCGCCCTGCCCTACCTCGAGGCGATGGCCGCCGCCTTCCCCGATCTCGGCGGCGGCGTCACCGACGCCCGCGAGGCCCGGCGCATCCTGGCGGCGGCACCCCGGCCGCCCGCGCACCCGCCCCGCGTCCCGGCCGCGCTGGACCGCACGGTCCCGGGCCCGCCCGGAGCTCCGCCCGTGCCGGTACGGATCTACCGGCCCGACCCCCGGCAGTGGCCCGGGCCGCGCCCCACCGTGGTCTTCCTCCACGGCGGCGGCTTCGTCCTGTGCGACCTCGACACCCACGACACCACCGTCCGCACCCTCTGCCGGACGGCCGGTGCGGCCGTGGTCTCCGTGGACTACCGGCGCGCTCCCGAGCACCGCTTCCCGGCCGCCGTGCAGGACGCCCACGCCGCCCTGTGCTGGGCCGGCGCGCACCTCGCCGAGCTGGGCGGCGACCCCGGCGCCCTGGTCGTCGCGGGGGACAGCGCCGGCGGCAACCTGGCCGCCGCCGCAGTGCTGCTCGCCCGCGAGCGCGGGGGACCGGCCGTCGCCCTCCAGGCCCTGGTCTATCCCGCGCTGGACGCCGCCCAGGACACCGCGTCCTACCGGACGTACGCGCACGGCTGCTTCCTCACCGCCGCGCACCTGCGCTGGTTCTGGGAGCAGTACCTTGGCCCGGACGGCGACGGCGGGCACCCGCTGGCTTCCCCGCTGCGCGCGGACCTGACCGGCCTGCCGCCCGCGCACCTGGTGGTCGCCGGGTGCGACCCACTGCGGGACGAGGGCAGGGCCTACCACCGCAGGCTGACGGAATACGGAGTTCCGTCCGTCATGGACGCCCATCCCGGGATGTTCCACGGGTTCCTGGCCCTGGCCGGGGTACTGCCCCAGGCCTGCGAAGCCATGGCGCGATTGGGCGGAGCCATTCGTTCCACCCTGGATGACGGGAAGACTTCCGGCGAAGCGGGGGGTATCACAGGATAATTTCCCGAGATCCCTCTTGAACGGGAGAGCCTCCGCCGCTTACGCTGCCTTGACGTGAGGTTCTCCTGTGGAGGAAGTGACATGACGGAAACTCTTGTGCCGGGCGTCGGCGGTGCCGTGATAACCGCCGGGGCGCGGGTGGTCGACCACCCCGCGTGGCCCGCGCTCAAGGCCGCCGTGGAGGAGATCCGCCCCTGGCAGGCCAAGGACGGTTCCATCGACTTCGAGGCCGCCGGTGCTCCCACCCGCGCCGAGGCCGAGGCCGCGGTCGAGTGCGTGATCGAGGGCGTCGAGGCGCTGTCGCCGCTGCTCCCGCACGCCGAGGCGTACCACCAGGCGCTCGTCGCGGACCTGCGCAAGTGGGTCGCCGACGACTTCCGCGTGCCGGACTTCCTCGATTCCCTGCTGGCCTTCCAGCCGGCCGCCGAGCGCGTCGACGGCCTCCAGCACCTCGTGGTCTTCCCCATGTACACGCAGAACGGCAACCCGGACCGCAACCTGGAGGCCGTCGCACTCCGCATGGTGTGGCCCGAGTGGCTCGCCGAGCTCGAGCGCACCCGGTACGACAACCCGCTCTTCCTCGGCATCACCTTCGAGGACTTCACCCCGGGCTACGACACCAACTCCGCCGTGCTCTTCCCGGAGACCATCGCCGTGCGCGAGGCCCCCGAGCGCTTCACCTGGGGCGGCATCTTCTGCGACCGCGAGGCCGCCCGCTACCGCAAGGTCACCGAGGCCGCGGTCGACATCCTCGGCATCGAACTGCCCGAGGACATCGCCGCCATGGTCCAGGACCAGGAGCGCTGCGAGAAGGCCTTCGTCCTGTGGGACATGGTCCACGACCGCACCCACAGCCACGGCGACCTGCCGTTCGACCCCTTCATGATCAAGCAGCGCCAGCCGTTCTGGATGTACGGCCTGGAGGAGCTGCGCTGCGACCTCACCGCCTTCAAGGAGGCCGTGAAGCTCGAGTCCGAGGGCAACGAGCACGGCCGCGACGTCCAGTACGCCGTCCTCTTCGACCGGATGTTCCGCTTCCCGGTCTCCGGCGACCGCAACCGCAACTACGACGGCCTCGGCGGCCAGCTGCTCTTCGCGTACCTCCACAAGCACGACGTCGTGCGCTGGACGGACAACAAACTGAAGATCGACTGGATGCGCGCCCCGCAGGTCACCAACCAGCTGTGCGCCGAGATCGAGGACCTCTACCGGGCCGGCATCGACCGCCCGAAGCTCGTCCACTGGTTCAAGGCCTACGAGCTGGTCTCGACGTACCTCGCCCCGCACCCCGGCTCCAAGTGGGCCAAGGGTCCCGACGCCCTCGACATGACGCAGCCTCCGCGCAAGCTCGTGGACGACGTGCTTCCGGACGAGTTTCCGCTCAGCATGTTCTATGAGGCGCTCGCCAAGAAGCTCAAGGGCGTGATCGCCTCGACCAAGGGCATCACCGCCCTCAATGCCGAGCAGACCGAGCGAGTCGCCGCGTGAGCGACCGCCCACAGGAGGCTGCACAGATGAACGGCTCCCGGAACGGCAACGGAAAGCTGCACGGAGCGGTAGTGGCGGTGGCCGGGGCCGGTGGCCCCGCCGGCCGCGCCACCCTGCTCCGCCTCGCCGAGGCGGGCGCAGTGGTCGTCGCGTCCGACGCCGATCCGGCGCGGCTCGCCGAGGCGGTGGACGCGGCCCGGTACGCCCACGGCGGCGCCACCATCACCGGTGACACCGTGGACCTGCTCGACCTCGCCGCCACCCAGGCCTGGGCCGAGCAGACCGAGAAGGAGTTCGGCCGGATCGACGGGCTGGTCCACCTCGTCGGCGGCTGGCGGGGCAGCAAGACCTTCACCGATGTCGACCTGGCGGACTGGACCTTCCTGGAGAAGCTCCTCATCCGCACGGTCCAGCACACCTCGCTCGCCTTCCACGACGGACTGCTGCGCAGCGACCGCGGCCGCTACGTCCTGGTCAGCCAGTCGGGCGCGCACAAGCCGGTCGCCAACAACGCCGCGTACAACGCGGGCAAGGCGGCCGCCGAGGCGTGGACGCTGGCCCTCGCGGACTCCTTCCGCAAGGCGGGGGGCGAGGACGGGCCCGGAGCGGCGGCTGCGATCCTGGTCATCAAGGCACTGGTGCACGACGCGATGCGCGCCGAGCGTCCCAATGCGAAGTTCGCGGGCTTCACCGACGTCAAGGAGCTGGCCGAGGCCATCGCCGGCGTCTGGGAGCGACCCGCCATCGATGTGAACGGACAGCGTCTGTGGCTCACTCCGCAACCGTGAGAACCGATGCCGGGAAGACCGACGCCCGGCGCCGCCACGACCCGGCGGTTCGCGGTTTCGCAAGCGACAACTACGCGGGGGTGCACCCCGAGGTCCTCGCGGCCGTCGCGCTGGCCAATGGCGGGCACCAGGTCGCCTACGGCGAGGACGAGTACACCGAGCACCTGCAGAAGGTCTTCCGCAGCCACTTCGGGCCGTACGCGCAGGCCTTCCCGGTCTTCAACGGCACGGGGGCCAACGTCGTCGCCCTGCAGGCCATGACCGACCGGTGGGGCGCGGTGATCTGCGCCAAGAGCGCCCACATCAACGTGGACGAGGGCGGCGCTCCGGAGCGGATGGCGGGCATCAAGCTGCTCGCCGTGCCGACGCCGGACGGCAAGCTCACCCCCGAGCTGATCGACCAGGAGGCCTGGGGCTTCGAGGACGAGCACCGGGCCATGCCCCAGGTCGTCTCGATCACCCAGAACACCGAACTCGGCACGGTCTACACCCCGGACGAGATCAAGGCCATCTGCGACCACGCGCACGGACTGGGCATGAAGGTGCACCTCGACGGCGCCCGGATAGCCAACGCCGCGGCGTCGCTCGACGTGCCGATGCGCACCTTCACGAACACGGTCGGCGTGGACGTGCTGTCGTACGGCGGCACCAAGAACGGCATGATGTTCGGCGAGGCCGTGGTGGTGCTCAACCCGGACGCGGTCCGGCAGATGAAGCACATCCGCAAGATGTCGATGCAGCTCGCGTCCAAGATGCGCTTCGTGTCGGTGCAGCTGGAGGCGCTGCTCGCCAAGGACCTGTGGCTGCGCAACGCCCGCCACGCCAACGCGATGGCGCAGCGGCTCGCGGCCGGAGTGCGCGAGACGGACGGCGTGGAGATCCTCTACCCGGTGCAGGCGAACGCGGTGTTCGCGCGGCTGCCGCACGAGGTGTCGCGGCGGCTGCAGGAGCGTTACCGCTTCTACTTCTGGGACGAGGCCGCGGGAGACGTCCGCTGGATGTGCGGCTTCGACACCCAGGAGGAGGACGTGGACGGCTTCCTCCAGGCGCTGAAGGAAGAACTGGCGCGCTGAGACGGTCCACACGCTCGCAAAATTCGATAGTCATGTGGATGACTGCATAGGTATGCTCCTGGATCATGGAACTGATCCAGGAGCAGCCCGACCTCGCCTCCTATCTGGCGGCCGACGAAGTCATGGACCACGAACACCCGTTGGTGCGCGAGACCGCCGACGCCTTCTGGACCGCCACGGCCGGCGACGCACACGCCTACGCCGAGGCGGTCTTCGCGTTCGTCCGCGACGCCGTCCCGCACTCCGCGGACTCGGGAGACATGCGCGTCTCCTGGCGCGCCTCCGACGTCCTGGCCACCCGCAACGGCATCTGCTACGCCAAGTCCCACGCCCTCGTCGCCCTCCTGCGCGCCCAGGGCATCCCGGCCGCCCTGTGCTACCAACGGCTCACCGACGACGACGGATCGAACCCGGTCGTCCACGGCCTGGTCGCGCTCCGGCTGCCCGGCAGCGAGCACTGGGCCCGGGTGGACCCGCGCGGCAACAAGCCCGGCGTGGACGCCCGGTTCAGCCTAGACGTGGAGCAACTGGCCTTCCCCGTACGCCCGGAGCTCGGCGAGGTCGACTACCCCGAGCTGTACGCCGCTGCGCACCCGGCCGCGCTCAAGGCGCTCCAGGACTCCGCCGACCGGACACAGCTGTGGGAGAGCCTGCCGACCGCGCTGTGAGCGCCGCCTGCGGCTCGGACCCCCGCGCCGCCGTCAGGGCGTGCAGCAGGGCCGCCGCGAGCTGCAGGCCGGCGATCCCGGTCAGCAGCATCCACGCGGGTGCCTCGGCCGCGAGCCCCACCAGCGCCGCCCCGGCCGAGGCCGCCGTCACCTTGAGCCCCGCGCCCAGGGTGAACACCTGCGTCCGCACCGCGTCCGGCGCGTGCTCCGAGCGGATCCGCAAGGTGGCCGTGAGCAGCGGCCCGTCGCACACCCCGGCCGCCGCGAACAGGGCCGCCGTGACGGCGACGGACGGGGCGAACGCGGCCGCGGCCAGGACCGCCCCGGTCCCGGCCAGGGCCCACCGCACCAGCCGGCCCGGCTCGACGGCCGTCATCCGGCCCAGTGTCAGCGAGCCCACCAGGGCGCCCACCGCGAAGGCCGTCATCAGCACGCCCCCGGCGCCCGGGCTGCCGAGCCCGGTGGCCAGCAGGACCGAGGTGGTGGTGAGGGAGCCGATGCCCACGAAGGCCAAGGTCGTCGCCGCGGTGACCGCCCGCAGCTCCCGCACCCGCCACAGGGCCGCGAGCCCCGCCCCCAGCCCGGCCCGGGGTCCGTCCTGGGGCCCGCCCGCGCGGGGGTTCCCGTAGGGGAGGGTCGCCGCCAGCGCGGCCGCCAGCGCGCAGGACACCGCCAGGACCGCCATGGCCGGCGCCGCCGAGCCCAGCGCCGTGACCAGGCTGACCGCGGCGGGTGCGGTGACCGCGGCGGCGTTGTAGGTGGAGGCGTCCCAGCCGTAGGCCCGGTCCCGCCCCGCTCCCGGCGGGACGAGCCCCGTGACCAGGCTGGAGAGCCCGCCCGTCACCATAGGCCCGCAGCTGCCGCCGAGCACCGCCACCGCCAGCACCAGCGGCAGCGGGGCCCGGCCGAGCAGCACGGCCAGCGCCGCCACGGCGGCCGTGAACCCGGCCAGGGTGGCGAGGTGGAAGAGCCGCGGCCGGCGGGTGCGGCCCGCGGCGGCGCCCGCGAGCGGCGCCGCCAGTACGTGCGGGGCGAGCCAGGCCGTCAGGACGAACGCGCCGTACGAGGCGCTCCCGGTGCGCTCCAGGGCGAGCAGGACCACGGCCATGCCCATGCCCTCGGAGGCGAACCGCGCGGCCAGTGCCGCCGCCAGGTACCGCCCGAACCCGCTCATGCCGGCCCCTCCCCGTTGCTGTAACGTGATAACGGTTCAAGACGTTACGTCATTCGGGTGTACGGGGAAAGGATCCGCGCATGGGGGACTCGCGAGGGGGCTTCTCGGGAGCCCGGCGGCTGGTCGACCTCGCCGAGGCGGTCCGCGCGGACCCCGCTGTGCCGCGCGCCGTACTCGCGGAGCTGCTCGCCGGGCACGGGGAGCGCCCGGCGGACCTCACCGAGGAGGCGTTCCCCGAGGCGGGAGCCGCCGAACTGCGGGCCGCCGCCGGGCGGATGGCGGAGGTGCTCGCCGAGAGCGACGAGGACCGGGCTGCCGGTGCGCTCAACGCGCTGCTGGAGGAGTGCGCCACCCGGCCCCGTCTGACCCGGCACGACGGACACCCCTGGCACCTGCATGTGGACCGGGGCGAAGAGGCGGGCTGGGGCGACTGGTTCCTCGCCTCGGGTGCCCTCGCTCTCGCCCAACTGCTCACCGAGTACGGGCGGATCGCCTGGGGTGCGTGTGCGGCCGAGGGCTGCGGGCGGTTCTTCCTCGCCATCGGGCCGGGCAGTGCGCGCCGGTACTGCTCCACCACCTGCTCCAGCCGCGCGCGGGTGGCCGCCCATCGCCGCCGTCGGCGCGGCGCCTGACGGGAAGACAGGAAACTTTCTTGTCAGACACCGTTGTCGCTTGGCATGGGCATGAGTATCTTCGGGCCACCGGAACCCCTCCCACCGGAACCCCTCCCACCGGAACCCCTCCCACCGGAAGGCCCCCCATGCGTTTCGGACTCCCCGCAGGGCTCGTCGCCCTGGCCCTCGGCTTACTGGTCGCGGCCGTCCCCGCCCCCACCGTCGCCGCGCCCCCCGCCCCCGCCGCTCCCGCGGCCCCCGCGCAGTTCGCCCACCCCGGAGTGCTCAACAGCCGTGCGCAGCTGGACTTCGTGCGGGCCCAGGTGCAAGCGGGCCGGCAGCCCTGGAAGCAGGCGTTCGACGCCATGCTCGCCAGCCGGTACGGGTCGCTGGGCCGCACGCCCCGGCCGCGCGCCGTCGTCGAGTGCGGTTCGTACTCGAACCCGAACAACGGCTGCTCCGAGGAGCGCGAGGACGCCATCGCCGCGTACACCCACGCGCTCGCCTGGTACATCACCGGGGACGCGAGGTATGCGAAGAAGTCGATCGAGCTGATGGACGCCTGGTCCGCGACGATCAAGGACCACACCAACAGCAACGCACCGCTGCAGAGCGGCTGGGCCGGATCGACCTGGCCGCGCGCCGCCGAGATCATCAAGCACACGTACACCGGGGGCTGGGCGAACCGGACGCGGTTCGCGACCATGCTGCGCGACGTCTACCTGCCCGAGGTCGTGGGCGGGAAGCCGAACAGCAACGGCAACTGGGAACTGATCATGATGGACGCCGCCGTCGGCATCTCCGTCCACCTCGACGACCGGGCCGCCTACGACAAGGCGATGGGCATCTACCTCGGCCGCGTCCCCGCCTACTTCTACCTGGCGTCCGACGGCGCCCAGCCCGTCTATCCGCCCCGCTCCTCCATCGACAGCCGGAGCGAGCTGATCGCCTACTGGCACGGCCAGAGCACCTTCGTCGACGGCCTGGCCCAGGAGACGTGCCGCGACTTCGGCCACACCGGCATGGGCATCGCGGCGGCCATGCACGTCGCCGAGACCTCGCGGATCCAGGGCCGCGACCTCTACCCGCAGTTCAAGGACCGCTTCCGGCACGCGCTGGGCTTCCACGCGACGTACGAACTCGGCGAAGCCGTGCCGTCCTGGCTCTGCGGCGGACGCCTGGCCAAGGGCATCGGCCCGGCCACCGAGGTCGGCTACAACGCCCTGCACACCCGGCTCGGCGTCCCCATGGAGAACACCCGCAGGCTCACCGAGGGGCGGCGCCCGGCGGGCACCGAGAACCACTTCGAGGCGTGGGAGACCCTGACCCACGCCGACAACCCCAACTGAGCCCGCTCGCCCGCCCCGTACCGCTGCCGCCGATGTGCGCAGGCGCGGCCCGTCCCCCAGGGGGCGGGCCGCGCCGCGAGGGCGGGATCAGGTCAGCCGGCTTCCTTGACCTGGGCCGCCGTCGGCGCGGTGCCGCCCAAGTGGGCGGGCAGCCACCAGGAGTCGGTGGCGTCCTTGGGCTTGTCCGGGTAGGCGCGCTGCGCCGCGTCCAGCAACTCCTGCACGCGCTCGCGCAGTCGGCGGGTGATGGCCCCGGCGTACTGGTCCGTGGGCGCCTCGATCGGCTCGCCCACCCGCATGGTCACCGGGATGTGGCTGCGCTTCAGGTTCTTCGGGCGGCCCTTGGTCCACAGCCGCTGGGTACCCCACAGCGCCACCGGGATGAGCGGGACCCCGGCCTCCTGGGCCATGCGCGCCGCACCCGACTTGAAGCTCTTGAGCGTGAAGGACTGGGAGATCGTCGCCTCGGGGAACACCCCGATGATCTCGCCGGCCCGCAGCGAGTCCAGCGCGTGCTGGTACGCGGTCTCACCCTGCTTGCGGTCCACCGGGATGTGCTTCATCGCGCGCATCAGCGGACCGGACACCCTGTGCCGGAACACCGACTCCTTCGCCATGAAGCGCACCAGGCGCTTCTGCGGCCGCGCCGTGAGGCCGGCGAAGATGAAGTCGAGGTAGCCGATGTGGTTCGACACCAGGACCGCCCCGCCCTTGCGCGGGATGTTCTCGGTGCCCTTCATGTCGATACGGATGTCCAGCGCGCGGAACAGCCCGTGCGCGGCACCGATCACGGGAGGGTAGACGAGCTCAGCCATGGTGGGGAGGACCCCGCTTTCTGCCTGGGGAGGTGCTCCCGGCCGGAAGTTACGGAAGCGTAGGTACGCGACCCATGGGGGATCGTGCCCGAAACGCGCGCTGCTGGCCAGCCCAGACGACCGTGCCCGGCGAGATTCTCGTCACGCCGGGAATGCGGTGCCCCCGGCGGGCGCTCCGATGAGGGTACGGGCGTGCGAGCAGGGTGCGCGTAAGCGAAGCGGTGAGGGGAGCGAGGGTGCGCGGGCAGGACGGCGGCCGGGAGCACGGCCGGGAGCACGGCCGGGACGACGGCTCGGACGACGACGGCCCGGGCGCACGACAGCACCGGCTGGGCGCCGCGGACCTGGGCGCGCAGCCCGGGGAGAGGGCCAGCCTGGTGCAGTTCTCCAGCGCCTTCTGCCAGCCCTGCCGGGCCACCCGGCGGATCCTCACGGAGGTCGCGGCGATGGTCGAGGGGGTCGCGCACATCGAGATCGACGCCGAGGACCGCCTCGAGCTGGTCCGGACGCTCGGGATCGAGAAGACCCCGACCGTGCTCGTCCTGGACGCGGCGGGCCGGATCGTCCGGCGGGCGGCCGGGATGCCGCGCAAGGCCGATGTGATCGCCGCCCTGGGCGCCGCCGTATGACGCGAGCGCCCCTCCACGCGCCGTCGCGCCGCCCCGTACGCAGCGTGACGCGCCTGACATCTGACGGATCCCGCTTGACTGTGTACACGGGAGATCGCCACGCTGGCCGCATGCCGTATGAACCCCTGCTCTACGGACGGGTCCACGTGGACCTCGTCCGCTACGCGAGCGCGCGCTGTCGGGATCACTGAACGTCCCGGTCCCGATCCCCGACAGCGCCCGCGTGCTCCGCGGCAGAAGGAAGTACCCGATGACCGCTCCTGCGGCCCCGACGACCTCGTCCCCCCGTTCCCGCGCCGGCCACCCCGGCTCGCCCGACCTCCTGCGCTCCGTGTTCCGGCGGCACGCCGCCGGGGTCGCCGTGATCACGGCCGAGACCTGCGGGCGCCCGGCGGGCTTCACCGCCACCTCGCTCAACTCCGTCTCCGCGGACCCGCCGCTGCTGTCCTTCACCATCGGGACGGGATCCTCCAGCTGGCCCGCGGTGCGCGACAGCGACCATCTCGGTGTCCACATACTCGGCGAGCACCAGCGGGAGCTCGCGGGTCTGTTCGCCCGGAGCGGGGCGGACCGTTTCGGCCCGGCCACCGGCTGGAGCACGGGGCCGCACGGGGTCCCGCTCCTGGACGGCGTGCTCGCGTGGCTGGTGTGCCGTGTGGTGGCGCGGGTGCCCGCGGGCGAACATCGTGTGATCATCGCGGAGGCGGTTGCGGGGGACCCGGCCGGGGAGGGTCGCCCCCTGCTGTACCACCAAGGTCGCTTCAACGCGCTGCGCGACTGAATCGTCCCTGTTGGGGCGGGTCGGGGCGGCGTTGGACAGATCACAGTTCACCGAGCTTGCGCCTGCGCGGGACCCACGGTGTACTGACGAGTAACATTCCCTTCGGAGCGCGGGCCGCCCCGACCGGGATCCGCCCGACGAGGCGCCTATGCTGCCTGCACAAGGCGGTACCAGAAAAGACGATGCGGTAGGAGAGCCGGCGTGAGCCTGAGGATCGTTGTCTGTGTGAAGTACGTGCCCGACGCCACCGGCGACCGGCAGTTCACCGAGGACTTGACCGTCAACCGTGACGACGTCGACGGGCTGCTGTCGGAGCTCGACGAGTACGCCGTCGAGCAGGCGCTGCAGATCGCCGACGAGGCCGACGACGCGGAGATCACCGTCCTGACGGTGGGCCCCGAGGACGCCAAGGACGCGCTGCGCAAGGCGCTGTCGATGGGCGCCGACAAGGCCATCCACGTCGAGGACGACGACCTGCACGGCACCGACGTCATGGGCACCTCGCTGGTGCTCGCCAAGGCGATCGAGAAGGCCGGCTACGACCTGGTCATCACCGGCATGGCCTCGACCGACGGCACGATGGGCGTGCTCCCGGCGATCCTGGCCGAGCGCCTGGGCGTCCCGCAGGTCACCCTGCTCTCCGAGGTCAAGGTCGAGGACGGCACCGTGACCGGCCGCCGCGACGGCGACACCGCGAGCGAGACGCTGGAGGCCTCCCTGCCCGCGCTCGTCTCGGTGACGGACCAGTCGGGCGAGGCCCGCTACCCGTCCTTCAAGGGCATCATGGCCGCCAAGAAGAAGCCGGTGGAGTCCTGGGACCTGGAGGACCTGGAGATCGAGGCCGACGAGGTCGGTCTGGAAGGCTCCTGGACCAAGGTCGACTCCGCGGCGCAGCGCCCGGCGCGCACCGCCGGCACGATCGTCAAGGACGAGGGCGAGGGCGGCAAGCAGCTGGCCGAGTTCCTGGCCGGCCAGAAGTTCATCTAAGAGCTTCGGCCACCCCTCACTAGCCCCCAGACACTTCGCAATAGCAGGAGAGCAGTCCCATGGCTGAAGTTCTCGTCTACGTCGACCACGTGGACGGCGCCGTCCGCAAGCCCACCCTCGAGCTGCTGACGCTGGCCCGCCGCATCGGCGAGCCCGTCGCCGTCGCCCTGGGTGCCGGCGCCGAGGCCACCGCGGCCGTGCTCGCCGAGCACGGTGCCGTCAAGGTCCTCACCGCCGACGCCCCCGAGTTCACCGAGTACCTCGTCGTACCCAAGGTGGACGCGCTCCAGGCCGCGTACGAGTCTGTGTCCGCCGCAGGCTCCCTCGCCGCCGTGCTCGTCCCGTCCTCCGCCGAGGGCAAGGAGATCGCCGCCCGCCTGGCGGTCCGCATCGGCTCCGGCATCATCACCGACGCCGTCGACCTGGAGGCCGGTGACGAGGGTCCGGTCGCGACGCAGTCCGCCTTCGCGGCGTCCTTCACCACCAAGTCCCGCGTCTCCAAGGGCACCCCGGTCATCACCGTGAAGCCGAACTCGGCTCCGGTCGAGGCCGCCCCGGCCGCCGGCGCCGTGGAGGCGCTCGCCGTCACCTTCGGCGCCCTGGCCACCGGCACCAAGGTCACCGGCCGCACCCCGCGCGAGTCGACCGGCCGCCCCGAGCTGACCGAGGCCGCGATCGTGGTCTCCGGCGGCCGCGGCGTCAACGGCGCCGAAAACTTCCACATCATCGAGGAGCTCGCGGACTCCCTCGGTGCGGCCGTCGGCGCCTCGCGCGCCGCCGTCGACGCCGGCTGGTACCCGCACTCCAACCAGGTCGGCCAGACCGGCAAGTCGGTCTCCCCGCAGCTGTACATCGCCTCGGGCATCTCGGGCGCGATCCAGCACCGGGCCGGCATGCAGACCTCGAAGACCATCGTGGCCATCAACAAGGACGCCGAGGCCCCGATCTTCGACCTGGTCGACTACGGCGTGGTCGGCGACCTCTTCACGGTCGTCCCGCAGCTGACCGACGAGATCAAGGCGCGCAAGGGCTAGTCCCTGACCTGCGTATCTCTCCGCCTCCGGGGCCGTGTGGTGATTCTCACCGCACGGCCCCGAGTCGTTTCCCCCAGGCGGCCGAGGGACCATTGACTGAGCGGAACCCCGTGACTAAATTCTGCTATGCGGATCTAAGCTTCCGTGAAGCGGAAAAGAGGAGAGTGCACGATGGGTCAGCAGGAGAAGGTGGCGACGAGCCTCGCAGGCGCGGTCAGCGAGGGCATCAGCGCCTCCCTCGCGCCGGTGGACGCGGAACTCGCGCGCCACTACCCGGGCGACCCCGGCACCCGCCAGCCCATCCACACGGTCTACGTACCCGGTGACGTGTTCGCCGCGGACACCATCCGCTCCTGGGGCGACCAGGCCCTCGCGGCGCTCGACGAGCACGCCCCGGACGCCGCCACCTTCGCCAAGGTGCTGGGCATCTCCGACGAGCTGGCCGTACCGGTCTACGACCGCGTCCGCGCCAAGCTCGCCTCCGAGCCGATCGAGGACCTCCGCGTCGACTTCGAGGACGGTTTCGGCGTCCGCTCCGACGAGGAGGAGGACCAGGCCGCGGCCCGCGCCGCCCGCCTCGTCTCCGAGGCCTTCTCCAACGGCACGAACGCCCCGTACATGGGCATCCGCATGAAGTGCATGGAGTCCAACGTCCGCGACCGCGGCATCCGCACCACGGACATCTTCCTCTCCGGCCTGCTGGAGCACGGCGGCCTGCCCGACGGCCTCGTCCTCACCCTCCCCAAGGTCACCTACGCCGAGCAGGTCAGCGCCTTCGTCAAGCTGCTGGAGGCCTTCGAGACCACCCGCGGCCTGCGCCCGGGCCGGATCGGCTTCGAGATCCAGATCGAGACCAGCCAGTCCATCCTCGCCTCCGACGGCACCGCCACGGTCGCCCGGATGATCGAGGCGTCCAAGGGCCGCGCCACCGGCCTGCACTACGGCACCTTCGACTACAGCGCGTGCGTCGGCGTGTCCGCCGCCTACCAGTCGAGCGACCACCCGGCCGCCGACCACGCGAAGGCGATCATGCAGGTCGCGGCCGCCGGAACCGGCGTACGCGTCTCCGACGGCTCCACGAACGTGCTCCCGATCGGCACCACCGAGCACGTCCACGAGGCCTGGAAGCTCCACTACGGCCTGACCCGCCGCGCCCTGGCCCGTGCCTACTACCAGGGCTGGGACATGCACCCCGCCCACCTGCCGACCCGCTACGCGGCCGTGTTCGCCTTCTACCGGGAGGGCCTGCAGGCCGCCGCCGCCCGCCTGAAGGCGTACGTCGCCAAGATCGAGGGCGACGTGATGGACGAGCCCGCCACCGCGAAGGCGCTGGCCGGCTACCTGGTCCGCGGCCTGGACTGCGGCGCGGTCGGCACCGAGGAGGTCACCGCCCTGACCGGCCTGACCCGCGCCGAGCTGGACGCCTTCGCCATCCCGCGCCGCTCGGCGACCCTGACGGCGACCTCCTGATCCGTCCTGCACGAGCGAGGCCCGGCCGGAACTGCCCCCGGCCGGGCCTCGGCCTGGGCCGTCTCTTTCGGATCTTGCCGGTTAAGCCCGCGTCGTCCGGTGCCGTGCATCGCAAGGCGGAGGGGCTCCCGCGTACTGGACGTACTCGGGAGCC
>NZ_JBEZLA010000087.1:0-23454 GCF_040651925.1 Streptomyces sp. NPDC048349
TACGTCCAGTACGGGGGCATCCGGCCGGCACGCCGAGAGCACGCACCGGACACCGCTCCTTCACCACGGACCTCCGTCAGACACCCCCTAGGCGGGGTCGCCCCGGCCCGGTGCCGCCCCGCCCCGGGCCGGGCCCGGGAGGCCGCCTAGCCGCCGACGAGGGCGACTCCGGCGGCCCGGAGCTCCTCCAGGGCGCGCGCGGTGGTGTGCGGGGCCACGGAGGCCGTCAGGTCCAGCAGCACGCGGGTGGCGAAGCCGGCCCGGGCGGCGTCGAGCGCGGTGGCCCGGACGCAGTGGTCGGTGGCGATGCCGACCACGTCCACCTCGGTGACCTGCCGGTCCCGCAGCCAGCGGGCGAGGTCCGTCCCGTTCTCGTCACTGCCCTCGAAACCGCTGTACGCGGCTTCGTAGGCGCCCTTGTCGAAGACGGCGGCGACGGCGCCGGACGCGACGGCGGGGGCGAAGTTCGGGTGGAAGCCGACGCCCTCGGTCCCGGCGACGCAGTGGACGGGCCAGGAGGCCTCGTAGTCCGGCTCGGCAGGGGGACGGGCGAAGTGGCTGCCCGGATCGATGTGGTGGTCCCGGGTGGCGACCACGTGCCGGTAGCCGGCGGTGGCCTGCCCGATGAGCTCGGTGATGGCGGCGGCGACGTCGGCTCCGCCCGTCACTGCGAGGCTGCCGCCCTCGCAGAAGTCGTTCTGTACGTCGACGACGATCAGTGCGCGGTGCATGACGTGTCCTTCGGATCGGTGTCCAGTGTGCGGCGGCGGGCCCTGCGGAGGCTCTTCCCCCACCCCGCCCCTTCCCGAAACGGGGCCCCGCTCCCGGCGCCGTACGGCGCTACGCGTATTCGGTCGGGATCACGGCCTCGCCGCGCGAGAGCTGGGTCGCGGACAGGGGGAGCCCCGCGCGGGCCGCGCGGTGGCGCTCGCGGGCGGCCTCCAGCGGCTCGCGGGCGACGACCTCGCCGCCCTTGACCAGCTGCACGAGCAGCTGGGTGCCGGCCAGGGCGGAGGGGACCGGCCCGGTTCCGACCACCTCCGCCTCGGCGACGCCCTGCGCGTCCCGGCGGCGGGCCGCCCACTTGCGGCCGCCGATCGAGGTCTTGCCGCCCGAGGACTTCTTCGCCACCGGCGCCAGGGCGGCCTTCGGGTCCGCCGACGTCGCCCGCGCCACCAGCTTGTAGACCATCGAGCAGGTCGGGTGCCCGCTGCCCGTCACCAGCTGGGTGCCCACCCCGTACGCGTCCACCGGCGCCGCCGCCAGCGAGGCGATGGCGTACTCGTCCAGGTCGGAGGTGACCACGATCCGGGTGCCGGTGGCCCCCAGCTCGTCCAGCTGCTGGCGCACCCGGTGGGCCACCAGCAGCAGGTCGCCCGAGTCGATGCGGACCGCGCCCAGGTCCGTCCCGGCCACCTCCACGGCCGTCCGGACCGCCTCGGCGACGTCGTAGGTGTCCACCAGCAGGGTGGTCCCGCCGCCCAGCGAGGCCACCTGCGCCGTGAAGGCGTCCCGCTCGCTGTCGTGCAGCAGGGTGAAGGCGTGCGCGCTCGTACCGACCGTCGGGATGCCGTAGCGGAACCCGGCGGCCAGGTCCGAGGTGGAGGTGAAGCCGCCGACGTACGCGGCGCGGGAGGCGGCCACGGCGGCCAGCTCGTGCGTGCGCCGGGCGCCCATCTCGATCAGCGGCCGGTCGCCGGCCGCCGAGGACATCCGGGAGGCGGCCGCGGCGATGGCCGAGTCGTGGTTCAGGATCGACAGGATCACGGTCTCCAGCAGCACGCACTCGGCGAAGCTGCCCTCGACGCGCAGGATCGGCGAGCCGGGGAAGTAGACCTCCCCCTCCGGGTAGCCCCAGATGTCGCCGGAGAAGCGGTAGGAGGCCAGCCAGTCCAGGGTGCGCATGTCGACGACGGCCCGCTCGCGCAGGAAGTCCAGCACCGCGCCGTCGAAGCGGAAGTTCTCCACCGCATCGAGCCCCCGGCCGGTTCCGCCGACCACGCCGTAGCGGCGTCCTTCGGGCAGCCGCCGGGTGAAGACCTCGAAGACCGAGCGGCGGTCGGCCGTGCCGTTCGCCAGGGCGGCCTGCAGCATCGTCAGCTCGTAATGGTCCGTGAAGAGCGCTGTCGACGGCACGTCCACCGGCAGGCCCAGGTCCGCAGGGTTCATGTCACGGATGCTAGCGCACATTTCGTCAGAGTGACGAGATGTAGGGCCCGTTTGTGCGACGGGCCCGTCACGGTGGCAGCATGGGACAAGTGAGTGTTGCTCCCCTTGAGATCGAACGCACCGAGTCGGCCGAAGAGACCTTCGCGGTCCCCGAACCCGACGTCCCCTGGGTGACCCTGGTGCACAACGACCCGGTCAACCTCATGAGCTACGTGGCGTACGTGTTCCAGGCGTACTTCGGCTACTCGAAGGACGTGGCGCACAAGCTGATGCTCGACGTCCACCACAAGGGGCGGGCGGTCGTGTCCAGCGGCACCCGTGAGGAAATGGAGCGCGACGTGCAGGCCATGCACGGCTACGGCCTGTGGGCGACCCTCTCCCAGGACCGCACCTGATGGGCGGCACCTTCCAGCCCCTGAAGGGCGGCGGCGCCGCCATCGCGCTCGACGAGATCGAGATCTCGATCCTGCGCTCCCTGGCCGTCCAGCTGCTCGAGCTGATCGGCCCCGGCGAGCCCGAGCCCGCCGAGGACGCCGACCCGCTGGCCGCGCTGTTCGCCTCCGACGGCCCCACCGAGCCCCCCTCGGACCCGGCGCTGGCCCGGCTCTTCCCCGACGCCTACGGCGGCCCGGAGGGTCCCGGGGTCGAGGAGGACGCCGAGGAGCTGCGCGCACGCTCGGCGGAGTTCCGCCGCTTCACCGAGAACGACCTGCGCACCCGCAAGCGGGAGGACGCGCTGGCCGTCGTGCACAGCCTGGACCGGCTCACCCCGGCCGGCGACGGGGCGGCCGTGCTCGAGCTGACCGGCGAGCAGCCGCTGCGCTGGCTCGGCGCGCTCAACGACCTGCGCCTGACCATCGCGGCCCGGCTCGACATCACCGAGGACGACGACAGCGCGGCGCTGTTCCGGCTGCCGGACGACGACCCGCGCAAGCCGATGGTGATGGCGTACCTGTGGCTCGGCGGTCTCCAGGAGACCCTCATCGAAACCCTCTGAAGATCCTCAAGGACGCCCGCCGGGCGCGCGCCGTTCGCTCAGCGGACGCTCAAATCCGGATAACGATCAGATCACCGCGATGCGGTGGTCTGATCCATTTCAGGACCTATGTCCTGAATTTCACGTGTCGTGCGCCACATTGTCCTGCCCCGGTCACGGTTAAGCCCGTGATAAATCTTCACGACCGCCGCCGGGACGCCACCCCTGTCCCCGCGGCCTGCTTGAACCGGCGGACCGCCGGCGTGCAACTCCATCCGTATCCGGGGGGATCGAGGACCCGATCCGCAGCCAGCAGAAGGCGCGGGTCGGCGTGGAGAAAGGCGCACCAGACATGACCTCTGTGCAGGTCGAGCAGCACGGCAAGACGCCCGACGAGGGCGCGCGGGGCGAGGGCGAGGGCGGCGAGGGCTACCACCGCACACTCGGAGCCCGCCAGATCCAGATGATCGCGATCGGCGGAGCGATCGGCACCGGCCTCTTCCTGGGCGCCGGCAAGGCGATCTCCAAGGCCGGACCCAGCCTGATCCTGGCCTACGCCATCGCGGGCCTGGTCATCTTCTTCATCATGCGGGCCCTGGGCGAGCTGCTCATGTACCGCCCCGTCGCGGGCTCCTTCTCGGACTACGCCCGCGAGTTCCTCGGCCCCTTCTGGGGGTACGTGACCGGGTGGACGTACTGGCTCTTCTGGGTGGTCACCGGCATCACCGAGGTCACCGCGGCCGCGCAGTACATGGCGTACTGGACCCACGACAGCTTCCCGCAGTGGGCGTACGCGCTGATCTTCACCGTGATCCTCTACGGCGCCAACCTGATCTCCGTGAAGCTCTTCGGTGAGCTGGAGTTCTGGTTCTCCATGGTCAAGGTCACCGCCATCGTCGGCATGATCCTGATCTGCGCCGGCATCCTCACCATCGGGTTCTCCGACGCCGCCGACACCGCAACCGTCACCAACCTGTGGAACGACGGCGGCTTCTTCCCCAAGGGCATCGGCGGCACGCTGATGACCCTGCAGATCGTGATGTTCGCCTTCCTCGCCGTCGAGCTGGTCGGCGTCACCGCCGGCGAGTCCAAGGACCCCGAGAAGACCCTGCCCAAGGCCATCAACACCGTGCCGTGGCGCATCGCCGTCTTCTACGTCGGCGCGCTGATCATGATCCTGTCGGTCGTCCCGTGGACGCACTTCCAGCCGGGCGTCTCGCCCTTCGTCGCCGCCTTCGAGCGCATGGGCCTGGGCGTCGGCGCCGCGATCGTCAACTTCGTCGTGCTGACCGCGGCCCTCTCCTCCTGCAACTCGGGCATGTACTCCACCGGCCGCATGCTGCGCGACCTCGCGCTCAACGGCCAGGGCCCGAAGTTCTTCACCAAGCTGACCAAGAGCGGCACCCCGCTGATCGGCACCACGTTCTCCGCCGCGCTGATGCTGGTGGGCGTCTGGATCAACTACGTCGCCCCGGGCAAGGCCTTCGACTACGTCGTCTCCTTCGCCACCATCTCCGGCATGTGGGCCTGGATCATGATCCTGGTCTGCCAGATCCGCTACCGCGCCAAGGCCGACCGCGGCGAGCTGCCGCAGTCCGCCTTCCGGGCGCCGGGCGCCCCCTGGACGAGCTGGTTCGCCCTGCTCTTCATCGGCATGGTCATCGTGATGATGGGCATCGACAAGGACGCCCGCGTCTCGCTCTACTGCGCCCCGCTGTGGGGGCTGGTCCTGGGCCTGTCCTACCTGGCCCTGAAGTCCCGCAACCCGCGCGGCGCCGCCTTCACCAAGGCCTCCTGAACCAGGTCTGTCCAGCATTCGGGCCCGCCCGTACCACTCCTCGGTACGGGCGGGTCCGTCTGCTTATCCTGTCGCTCATGCTGACCCTCACCCAGGCCCTGTACGACCGGATCGTCGAGCACGCCCGCCAGGACCACCCCGACGAGGCGTGCGGCGTCGTGGCCGGCCCGGCGGGCACCGGCCGCCCCGAGCGCTTCATCCCGATGCTCAACGCGGCCCGGTCGCCCACGTTCTACGAGTTCGACTCGAAGGACCTGCTCAAGCTCTACCGCGAGCTGGACGACCGCGACGAGGACCCGGTGATCGTCTACCACTCGCACACCGCGACCGAGGCCTACCCCTCCCGCACGGACGTCACGTACGCGAACGAGCCCGAAGCGCACTACGTGGTGGTCTCGACGGCGGACAAGGACGGCCTCGGGGAGTTCCAGTTCCGCTCCTACCGCATCGTCGACGGCGTGATCACAGAGGAAGAAGTGCAGGTCGTCGAGGCCTACTGACCACCATGTGAGCACAAAGCGTCCACGATGCGGGATACCACTCCAAACGGGGGACCTGGAATCGTTAACATGACCGCATGGTTTCCCACGACGTGAGCATCGAGACGCCCGGCAGGCTGCTGCTCGTGGCGCGGCTGCACGTCGACCTGTGCCGCCTCGCCAGCGCGATCTGTCCCGCCGTCTGAGCACCAGAGCACCAGAGCCCTCTTGCGCGGGGGCCGACGAACCGCGCGCCTTCACGTACGCACGTATTCACGCCCTCCCTCACGACTGGAGCCAGCCATGGCCATCGAGGTCCGCATCCCGACCATCCTCCGCACCTACACCGACGGCGAGAAGGCCGTGTCCGGTGAGGGCGCCACCCTCGCCGACCTGTTCTCCGACCTCGAGACCCGGCACAAGGGCATCGAGGAGCGCATCGTCGACGGGGGCCAGCTGCGCCGCTTCGTGAACGTCTACCTCAACGACGAGGACGTCCGCTTCCTCGACGGCATCTCCACCGCGCTGAAGGACGGCGACAGCGTCACCATCCTTCCGGCCGTGGCCGGCGGCGCTGTCTGATGCGTTACGACTCCCCGCTGGCGGCGGTGGGCAACACGCCGCTGGTCCGGCTGCCCCGGCTCTCGCCCTCGGACGACGTCCGCATCTGGGCGAAGCTCGAGGACCGCAACCCGACCGGCTCGATCAAGGACCGCCCGGCGCTCCACATGGTCGAGCAGGCGGAGAAGGACGGCCGGCTCTACCCCGGCTGCACGATCCTGGAGCCCACCTCGGGCAACACCGGGATCTCCCTGGCGATGGCGGCCAAGCTCAAGGGCTACCGGATCGTCTGCGTAATGCCGGAGAACACCTCGCAGGAGCGGCGCGACCTGCTGGCCATGTGGGGAGCCGAGATCATCTCGTCGCCGGCGGCGGGAGGGTCCAACACCGCGGTGCGGGTGGCCAAGGAACTGGCGGCCGAGCACCCGGACTGGGTGATGCTCTACCAGTACGGAAACCCGGACAACGCGGGCGCCCACTACGCCACCACGGGCCCCGAAGTCCTCGCCGACCTCCCGTCCATCACGCACTTCGTGGCGGGTCTGGGCACGACCGGCACCCTGATGGGCGTCGGCCGCTACCTGCGCGAGCACGTGCCCGGCGTCAAGATCGTCGCGGCCGAGCCGCGGTACGACGACCTGGTGTACGGCCTGCGCAACCTGGACGAGGGCTTCGTCCCGGAGCTGTACGACGCCTCGGTGCTCACCACCCGCTTCTCGGTGGGCTCGGCGGACGCGGTCACCCGCACCCGCGAACTCCTCCAGCTGGAAGGCATCTTCGCGGGCGTCTCCACCGGGGCCGCGCTGCACGCGGCGATCGGCGTCGGCCGCAAGGCGGTGGCCGCGGGCGAATCCGCGGACATCGTCTTCGTCGTGGCCGACGGCGGCTGGAAGTACCTGTCGACGGGCGTCTACACCGCCGCGACGACCGAAGAGGCGATCGAGGTCCTCCAGGGCCAGCTCTGGGCGTAGCCCGGCCGCGCCCGGCCCTCCGCGGACCTGCGGGCCCGCTTCCCCGGCACGGGGGAGCGGGCCGCCGCGTTTCGGAGGCGGATTCCCCCGAATGGCCCCCGTAAGTCGCCGGGACGGCGGTACGGGTCGAGGCTGAACGTGCCCGACCGACCCCACAGAGAGGGTGGTGGCCCGATGACGACCACTCCCAACCCCGCGACCCCCGGTGCGACCGGCACTCCCCCTCCGGGGACCGCTTCCGCCTGGGCGGCGGGAGGCGCGATGTTCGCCGCCGTCCTGATGATGATCAACGGCATGTTCGCGATCTTCGAAGGCATCGCCGCGCTCGCCAAGGACGACGTCCTGTGGCGGGTCCGCACCTACACGTTCAAGTTCGACCTGACCGCCTGGGGCTGGATCCACCTCATCGTCGGCATCGTCGTCCTGATCGTCGGCATCGCGATCCTCAAGGGCACCACCTGGGGCCGGGCGCTCGGCATCGCCCTGACCGGGCTGATGATCGTCCTGCACTTCCTGTGGCTGCCCTACCAGCCGCTCTGGTCCCTGATCGCCATCGCGATCGGCGTGTTCGTGATCTGGGCCCTGTGCGTCGACCACAGCCCCCGCGCTTTCTGACCCCCCAAGGCCCCGCTGCGGGCCGGGACGCGATGGGGCGTCCCGGCCCGCGGCGGTCACCCGGGTTCCGCGCCCAGCAGCTCCGCGAGGACCGCGGCGTGGCCGGCCGCCGGGTCCTTGACCGCGGTCAGCAGCGTCAGCGGTCCCGCCGACGCCAGGTCCCGCAGCCGCTCCAGCTCCGCCACCGCCGCCGGCTGCGCCAGCTCCGCCTCGTACCGCCGCCGGAACTCCCCGGCGGAGCCGCCCGCGTGGAACCACTTGCGCAGCTCCGTCGACGGCGTCACGGCCCGCGGCCACTCGTCCACCGCGGCCGCCTCCTTCGCCAGCCCCCGCGGCCACAGCCGGTCCACGAGCACCCGCACCCCGTCCGCCCCCGGCTCCGGGGCGTCGTAGATCCGCCGGATCCGGATCACGGCCCGCCTCCCAGTCCCTTGACCTCGTCCCACACCGCCGGATCCAGCATGCCCGCCCGCCTGCCGAACTCCCACAGCGGCACCTCCTCCGGCCGGTCCGCCTCGAGGAAGGCCACCCGGCCCTGCGCCCCCACCGTGCCCGGCGGCAGCGGGATCACCCCGGCGCGCCGGTCGTCGTACTTCCCGCTGATCCACGCGACCCGCGCCCTGTGCCCCCGCACCTGCCCGACCGCCAGCACCAGGCAGATCCGGCCGTCCGCCAGGTACCACAGCTCACCCGGCCGGGGCCTCGGCTCCGGCCCCGGACCGTGCGCGGGCGCGGGCCCGGCCCGGCGGGGGAGCGTGCCCGGCCGGCCCCCGGCGACCAGCGCCACCACCGCCACGACCACGACCGCGGCCACCGCGGGCCACCAGGACGTGTCCATGTTTCGACCGTAGCCGTGCGGGAACGCCCCGGCATGGCAACGCCCGTGCCCACCGTCGCTCCCCCGGGTGACAGCACAGGTGATTCCCCCCACAACGGCCCGCCGCGGAGGAGCGACCAGTCGTTTCGCGCCTTACGCTCGACCCACGCACGGCCCGCATTCCGTCCACGGACCGTCCACGGAGGTTCACGCTCCATGAAGCTCACCGTCGTCGGCTGCTCCGGCTCGTTCCCGTCCGCGGAATCGGCCTGTTCGAGCTACCTCGTCGAGGCCGACGGCTTCCGGCTGCTCCTCGACATGGGCAACGGCGCCCTCGGCGATCTCCAGCGCCACATCGGCCTCTACGACCTCGACGCGATCTTCCTGAGCCACCTGCACGCCGATCACTGCATCGACATGTGCGCGTACTTCGTCGCGCGCTACTACCGGCACGAGGGCGGCCGCTGCGGCACCATCCCCGTCTACGGCCCCGAGGGCACCGAGAAGCGCCTGACCGCCGCCTACGACGACGTCCCCGACGAGCGCTCGATGAGCGAGGTCTTCGACTTCCGCACCCTGAAGTCCGGCAGCTTCGAGATCGGCCCCTTCCAGGTCCGCACCGAGCGGGTCAGCCACCCCGTGGAGTCGTACGGCATCCGCGTCGAGCACGGCGGACGCTCCCTCACGTACTCCGGCGACACCGGAACCTGCCCCGAGCTCGGCCTCCTCGCCGAGGGCACCGACCTCTTCCTGTGCGAGGCCTCCTTCACGCACGGCAAGGAGGACATCCCCGGCCTCCACCTCAACGGCCGGGAAGCCGGGCAGTACGCCCAGGGCGGCGGGGTCGGCCGGCTCGTCCTCACCCACATCCCGCCGTGGACGGACCCCCGGCAGAACCTGGCCGACGCCCGCGCGGTCTACACGGGCCCGGTCGACCTGGCCTACGCGGGCGCCGTCTACGAGGTCTGAGCCCGTCCGCCTTTGCGGACCGGGCCGGCCGCAGGCAGCGCGGACAGGCCGAAGCCCCTGCCTTCCGGAGGGAAAGGCAGGGGCTTCGGACCCGATGACGGTGCGTGCGCGCAGGCCTACTTCGCCTCGGCCTTCGCCAGCTCGGCGAGCTCCTCGTCGGACTCGCGGCCCGGGGTGGGCAGGTTGAACTTCGTGATCGCGAAGCGGAAGACGAAGTAGTAGACCACCGCGAAGCACAGGCCGATGCCGGCCAGGCCCCACGGGTTGTTCGCGATGCCCAGGTTCAGCAGGAAGTCGACCGCGCCGGCGGAGAAGCCGAAGCCGTCCCGCATGCCGAGGGCCCAGGTCAGCGCCATGGAGACACCGGTGAGGACCGCGTGGATCGCGTAGAGCACCGGGGCGATGAACATGAAGGTGAACTCGATCGGCTCGGTCACACCGGTGACGAAGGCGGTGAGCGCGAGGGAGAACATCATGCCGCCGACGACCTTGCGGCGCTCGGGGCGGGCGCAGTGGACGATGGCGAGGCAGGCCGCCGGGAGGGCGAACATCATGATCGGGAAGAAGCCGGTCATGAACTGTCCGGCGCTCGGGTCGCCGGCGAGGAAGCGCGCGATGTCGCCGTGGACGGGGCCGCCCGCACCCTCGAACGTACCGGCCTGGAACCACGGGAAGGAGTTGAGCAGGTGGTGCATGCCGATCGGGATGAGCGCACGGTTGGCGACACCGAAGATGCCCGCGCCGACGGAGCCGGAACCGACCAGCCACTCACCGAGGTTGTGCAGACCCGTACCCAGGACCGGCCAGATGAGACCGAAGACGATACCGGTGACCAGACCCGCGAGGGCGGAGAGGATGGGGACGAGGCGGCGGCCGCCGAAGAAGCCCGCCCAGTCCGGCAGCTTGGTCCGGTAGAACTTCTGGTACAGCAGGGCGGTGATGACACCCATCACGACACCGCCGAGCACGCCGGCGTTGACCGCGGCGTCCACCATGACGATCTTGCCGCCGACCACCTTGGCGACCTGGGGCAGGTTGCTGTCGGTGAAGGTGGCGAGCACCTTCTGGAAGACCAGGTAACCGGTGACTGCCGCCAGCGCGGTCGAGCCGTCCGACTTCTTGGCGAAGCCGATCGCGATGCCGACGGCGAAGAGCAGCGCCATGTTGTCGAGGATCGCGCCACCACCGGCGGCCATGTATCCGGCGATCTTGAGGACGAACGTCGGGAAGACGTCCTTGTCGCCGAGCATGTCGTCGGCGCCCAGGCGGAGCAGCAGTGCGCCGGCGGGCAGCACCGCAACGGGGAGCATGAGGCTCCGGCCGATGCGCTGCATGACGGCCATCACGCCAGCGCCCTTCTTCTTTTCAGCCGCGGGGGCGGCAGCCGTGGACACAACTTCCTCCAGTGGGCAAGGCGCCGCCGGAGGGAAACGGGGGACGGCGACGTCTCAGAAAGGGGGGAACGCGGGCCAGACAGGCCTGCGTGGTCTACACCAATGGGTGGTGTAGACCAGTTGTAACACGGTGAGGGATAGATAAGGAACCTTCGATTTCCTGTGGTCTACACCACACGGCTCCCGGGCACGGCCAAAGCCCCCGGATCCGCAGATCCGAGGGCCTGGAGGGCCGGGCCGAAGCACCCGGCGGACCGCCGTGCGGCGCGCGCTACGCCTTGACGTTGTCCTTCTGCATCTCCTCGATCTCCTCGTCCGACTCCCGGCCCGGCGTCTTGATGTCGAACTTCGTGATCGCGAAACGGAAGACGGCGTAGTAGACGACCGCGAAGCACATCCCGATCGGGATGATCAGCCAGGGCCTCGTCGCCAGGCTCCAGTTGATCAGGTAGTCGATCAGACCCGCCGAGAAGCTGAAGCCGTCGTGCACGCCCAGCGCCCACGTCACCGCCATCGACACCCCCGTCAGCACCGCGTGCACCGCGTAGAGCGCCGGCGCCACGAACAGGAAGGAGTACTCCAACGGCTCGGTGATGCCCGTGACGAACGAGGTCAGGCCGACCGACAGCATCAGGCCCCCGACCTCCTTGCGCCGCAGCGGCTTCGCGCAGTGCGTGATCGCCAGCGCCGCCGCCGGGAGGGCGAACATCATGATCGGGAAGAAGCCGGACAGGAACAGGCCCGCGTCCGGGTCGCCGTTCAGGAACATGTTGATGTCGCCGTGGTACGTCTTCCCGTCCGCCGCGGTGAACGAGCCGAACTGGAACCAGATCGGCACGTTGAGGAACTGGTGCAGCCCGATCACCAGCAGCGCGCGGTTGGCCACGCCGAAGATCCCGGCGCCCCACGAGCCCAGCCCGATCAGCCAGTCGGAGAAGCTCTCCAGCCCGTCACCGATCGGCGGCCAGACGAACAGGCAGATCACCGCGAAAACGATCGCGACGAAGGACATGATGATCGGGACCAGCCGGCGGCCGTTGAAGAAGCCCAGCCAGTCCACCAGCTTCACCCGGTGGTAGCGCTGCCAGAACCATGCCGCCAGCAGGCCCATCACGATGCCGCCGAACACCCCCGGGTTCTGGTAGGTGAACCCCTGGAAGGTGTCCGTCGGCGTCAGGCAGCCGCCCCCGATGTCCTTCGTCCCCGGCGGGCAGTCCTTCGGGAAGGCGTGCAGCACCCCCCGGTAGACCAGGAAGCCCGCCACCGCGGCCAGCGCGGTCGAGCCGTCCGCCTTCTTCGCCATGCCGATCGCGACGCCGATGCAGAACAGCAGGGGCAGGCCGAGGTCGGCGTCGAGCAGGGCGCTACCCGCCCCCGCCATCACCTTGGCCACGCTCGTCCAGTTCAGTCCGTCCTTGCCGAAGACGTCCGGCTGGCCGAGCCGGTTCAGGATGCCCGCCGCGGGCAGGACGGCGATCGGCAGCTGCAGGCTGCGGCCCATCTTCTGCAGCCCTTGGAACAAGCCGTTCCACCGCTGGGGGCGTGGCTCTGCTGCGGCGCTGCTCGCGCTCATCGGCGTCCTCCCTGACCGGCCCGTTTTGGCAGTTGCGGCACGTGCGGCACACTGGTGTAGACCAGTTGTGGGGCAGGCTGCTGCTGATCATCATCATTCGGCAGATATCGGTCATGTGCTCGCGTAGCTGGGCCAACCGTGCGTTACCGTGACGAAGCGGACTGCATGGAGAGTTGTCCACCCTTCAGGGAGAAACACATGGCCACCAAGGCTGAGAAGATCGTCGCCGGGCTCGGCGGGATCGACAACATCGAAGAAGTCGAAGGCTGCATCACCCGCCTGCGCACCGAGGTCCACGACGCGAGCCTGGTCGACGAAGCCGCCCTGAAGGCCGCCGGCGCCCACGGCGTCGTCAAGATGGGCACCGCCGTCCAGGTCGTCATCGGCACCGACGCCGACCCGATCGCCGGCGAGATCGAAGACATGATGTGAGCTGAGCCCACCCGCTCACCGCACGCACACGGACCCCGTCCCGCACCCGCCGGACGGGGTCCTCGCGTTCCTCCACAGGGACTAGGCTCGGAGCCATGTCTCGCATCGACGGCCGTACGCCCGAACAGCTCCGCCCGGTCACCATCGAACGCGGATGGAGCAAGCACGCCGAAGGCTCCGTCCTCATCTCCTTCGGAGACACCAAGGTCTTCTGCACCGCCTCCTTCAGCGAAGGCGTCCCGCGCTGGCGCAAGGGCAGCGGCGAAGGCTGGGTCACCTCCGAGTACTCGATGCTGCCCCGCTCCACCAACACCCGCGGCGACCGCGAATCCGTCCGCGGCAAGATCGGCGGCCGCACTCACGAGATCTCCCGCCTCATCGGCCGCTCGCTGCGCGCCGTCATCGACTACAAGGCCCTCGGCGAGAACACCATCGTCCTGGACTGCGACGTCCTCCAGGCCGACGGCGGCACCCGCACCGCCGCGATCACCGGCGCCTACGTCGCCCTCGCCGACGCCGTCGCCTGGGGCCAGCAGAAGAAGCTGATCAAGGCCGGACGCAAGCCGCTCACCGGCACCGTCGCCGCCGTCAGCGTCGGCATCGTCGACGGCGAACCCCTCCTCGACCTCTGCTACGAGGAGGACGTGCGCGCCGAGACCGACATGAACGTCGTCTGCACCGGCGACGGCCGCTTCGTCGAGGTCCAGGGCACCGCCGAAGGCGAGCCCTTCGACCGCAAGGAGCTCAACGCCCTCCTGGACCTCGCGGCCGGAGGCTGCGCGGACCTGGAAGCCATCCAGCGGGGTGCGCTGGAACTGTAGGCGCCCCGTTCCGCGTCTGGCAGGGTACGGGCGCACGGTGTCACAGCCGTGCGCCCGTCCACGTATCCACGTCCTTGGGGGACCGAAGATGAAGCTCCGCATAACCGCCGTGGCACTGGCCGCCGCCCTCACCGTCCCGGCCCTCACCTCCTGTGACGCGATTTCCACGGCGATGGACTGCGCGAACACGGCGGTCGCCATCACGGAAGGCGTGTCCGACCTCTCCGAGGCGGTCTCCAACGCGGGCAACAGCCCGCAGGACGCCCAGAACGCCCTCAACCAGATCGACGCCAACCTCAAGAAGATCGGCGACCAGACGGACAACACCGACCTGGGCAAGGCCATCGACTCGATGACCACGGCCGTCAAGAACGTCCGCACCGCCATCGAACAGGGCAACCCCACCCCGGACATCAAGCCGGTCGCCGGCGCCGCCTCCGAGCTCTCGAAGGTCTGCACGCCCGGATAATGAGGCCATGACCTCGACGCCCAGCCGCCTGATCCTGGCCACCCGCAACGCGGGCAAAGTCTCCGAACTCCACGCCATCCTGTCCGACGCCGGCCTGCCGCACGAGCTGGTCGGCGCGGACGCGTACCCGCAGATCCCGGACGTCAAGGAAACCGGCGTCACCTTCGCCGAGAATGCCCTCCTCAAGGCCCACGCGCTGGCCCGGGCCACCGGCCTGCCGGCGGTCGCCGACGACTCCGGCCTGTGCGTGGACGTCCTGGGCGGCGCCCCCGGCATCTTCTCCGCCCGCTGGGCCGGCACCCACGGCGACGACGAGGCGAACCTGCGCCTCCTGCTGTCCCAGCTCGGGGACATCGACGACGCCCACCGCGGCGCCCACTTCTTCTGCGCGGCGGCCCTGGCCCTGCCGGACGGCACCGAACGCGTCGTCGAGGGCCGCCTCCTGGGCACCCTGCGCCACGCCCCGTCGGGTACGGGAGGCTTCGGCTACGACCCGATCCTCCAGCCCCTCGGCGAGTCCCGCACATGCGCGGAACTCACCCCGGCGGAGAAGAACGCCATCTCCCACCGCGGCCAGGCCTTCCGCGCCCTGGTCCCGGTGGTCCGCGAACTCCTGGGCTGAGCCGTACGCGCCGGGGCCCGTACGCAGCTGCGTACGGGCCCCGGCGCGTGACGTGCGGTTGGGGGGACTCGAACCCCCACGGGTTTTACCCCACTGGGACCTAAACCCAGCGTGACTGCCAATTCCACCACAACCGCGACATGTTGCCCTATTCGGACATCAAGCCCGTCCGGGCTGGGGTCATTCTATGGGGGAGCCGGGCGCGGTGGCGGTTCCGGGGCGACGATTCGGGCATCACGCGGCCGATGGCCGATACGGCACGTTCGGCCCGACGAACGGGGCGACCCGCACCGGTTGGGTGCGGGTCGCTGTGGCGGGACAGGGCTGGGTCAGATGCCCAGGTCCTTGATGATCTTGGCTACGTGGCCCGTGGCCTTGACGTTGTAGAAGGCGTGCTCCACCTTGCCGTCCTCGTCCACGACCACCGTCGAGCGGATGACGCCCGTCACCGTCTTGCCGTAGAGCTTCTTCTCGCCGTACGCGCCGTAGGCGGTCAGGGTCTCCTTCTCCGGGTCGCTGACCAGGGTGACCTTCAGGTGCTCCTTCTCGCGGAACTTCGCGAGCTTCTCCGGCTTGTCCGGGGAGACGCCGATGACGTCGTAGCCGGCCGTCGCCAGGACGTCCAGGTTGTCCGTGAAATCGCAGGCCTGCTTGGTGCAGCCCGGCGTCATCGCGGTCGGGTAGAAGTAGACGATCACCTTGCGCCCCTTGTGGGCGGCCAGCGAGACCTCGTTGCCGTCCGCGTCGGGCAGGGTGAAGGCGGGGGCGGTGTCGCCCGGCTGAAGTCGCTCGCTCATGTCGGCAGTCTCCTCGGGAGGGGATCGGTACCACATGAGCCTAAGCTGACGGAGCTGACAGACTGTCCATGACGGATCACGCCCACAGACGACACGACGACGGAGGCAGCGCGGTGCCGGAAGCCAGGACCCCCGCACAGATCGAGGCGGACATCGTCCGCCGCCGTGAGCAGCTCGCCGAGACGCTCGACGAGATCGGCGTGCGCATGCACCCGAAGACGATCATCGGGGACGCGAAGGCCAGGGTCGCCTCCACGGTCGACCACACCGCCGGGCGCGCGTACGTCACGGTGAACCGTCTCGTGACGGACGTGAAGGCCGGTCTGTGCCACGAGGACGGGGCGCCGCGCGTCGACCGGATCGTGCCCATCGCGCTGCTCGCGGCCGGTGTGGTCGGGCTGCTGGTGGTCTCGGCGCGGCGCAGGCGCTGATGACCCTGCGCAGCGCGGGCCCGAGGAGGACAGGTAGGTTCGAGGCGTGAGCGAGAACACCACCCACGACAAGCTGCCCATCCGGATGCTGCACGACCGCGTGCTCGTGAAGTCCGATCTGCCGGAGGGCGAGCGCCGCTCGGGCGGCGGCATCCTCATTCCGGCGACGGCCGCGGTGGGCAAGCGGCTGGCCTGGGCGGAGGTGGTCGCGGTCGGGCAGAACGTACGGAGCGTGGAGCCCGGTGACCGGGTGCTGTACGACCCCGAGGACCGGGCCGAGGTCGAGGTACGGGGGGCGACGTACGTGCTCATGCGCGAGCGCGACCTGCACGCCGTGGCGGCCGAGCGGCTGGAGGGGTCGAAGGACTCCACCGGTCTTTATCTCTGATACCGAGACCTGCAAGATCTCCGTAGATCGTCGTTCTGGGGCTGGTGGCCGAGGTCACCGGCCCCTTTCGCTGTCCTTTGCTAGGTTTGAGGGGAACCCGACGAGACGCGCCGTACCGGGTACGACAAGACGACGCACCCCGTATCGCTCGATGTCTCGGAGGTGCCGTCATGGCATGGGTTCTGCTGCTCCTCGCCGGTCTGCTCGAGGTCGGCTGGTCGATCGGCATGAAGTTCACCGAAGGTTTCACCCGGCTGTGGCCCAGCGTGTTCACGGGCGCCGGGATCGTCGCGAGCATGGTGCTGCTGTCCTACGCCGCGAAGACCCTGCCCATCGGTACCGCGTACGGCGTGTGGGTGGGCATCGGTGCCGCGGGTGCGGCCGTGCTCGGTATGGCGGTGCTGGGTGAGCCCGTCACCGCCGCCCGGATCTTCTTCATCTGTCTGCTGCTGGTCGCCGTGGTGGGGCTGAAGGCCACCTCCGGGCACTAGGGGGTGTCTGACGGAGGTCCGCGGCGTCGCGGTGCCCGGCACGCACTCTCGCCGCACCGGCCGAAAGCCCAAGTACGTCCAGTACAGGGGCATCCGGCCGGCACGCCGAGAGCACGCACCGGACACCGCTCCTTCACCAAGGACCTCCGTCAGACACCCCCTAGCCGGCGCCCGTGGGCGGGCACTGGCGGGGCCACCGGCGGGCACTGGCGGGCACGGCTACTCGAGGAAAGCCGAGGGGGGTCGCGGACCTCCCGTCGCGCCTGCGGCCGCGCCCGCGCCGGCGTCGGCGCCTGCGGCCGCGCCCTGGGTGCCCTGGGTCGTGCCGGCCTGGGTGCCCGTGGAGGTGCCGCCCTGCTCGCCCTGGGTGGTGCCGCCGTTGTCCTGGCCCCCTTGGTTGCGGCCGCCGTTGTCCTGGCCCCCCTGGTTGCGGCCGCCGTTGTCCTGACCGCCCTGGTTCTGGCCGCCCGGCGGGGTCGGTCGCGTGGGGCGGGTGGGGCGGCCGGAAGGGGTCGGGGTGCCGTCTCCGGGTGTCGGCTCCTGCGGGGGGAACGGTTCGAAGCTGGGTGGCGGCGGGGGCTGGGACGCGCCGGGCTGGAGTTCCAGGTCGAAGTCGACGGGGTCGGTGCCCTCCAGGGCGGTCTTCGTGTACGCGGCCCAGATCCGGGCCGGGTAGCCGCCTCCGCCGATACGGGACTCCCCGAGGGCGTTGTAGAGCGACTCCAGGCCGCCGGTGTCCGGGTCCTGGCCCATCATCGCGACGACCGTGACCAGGTCCGGGGTGTAGGCGGCGAACCAGGCGGAGCGGTCCAGTTCGCCGGTGCCGGTCTTGCCGGCGGCCGGGTGGCCTGCGGCGAGGGCGGCGGTGCCGGTGCCGTTGTCGACGACGCTGACGAGCATGGAGGTGGTGGTGTCCGCGGCTTCGCGACTGACGGCCTGGGTGGGGGTGCGCTCGGGCAGGGCGATCGTGTCGTCCTCCTTGGTGATCTTTTCCAGGAAGGTGTAGGGGGTGCGGCGGCCGTGGTCCGCGAGGGTGGCGTACGCCTGGGTCATGTCCAGGACGCTGGCTTGCAGGGTGCCGAGCGCCATGGCGGGGACGGGTTCGAAGTTGGGGGTGTTCTCGGGGATCCCGAGGGCGACGGCCGTCTCCTTGACCTTGAGGGTGCCGACGTCGACGGCCATCTGCGCGTACACGGCGTTGACGGAGAGGTCGGTGGCGGTGTTGACGGTGATGTTCCCGTAGGAGATCTGGCCCTCGTTCTCGGGGGCGAAGCGGATCCGGCCGCCGACGACCGGGCGCCTGTTGTCGCCGTTGTAGATCGTGTAGGGGGTGATCCGGCGGCCGTCCTGGGTGCGGGAGCCGTTCTCGACGGCGGCGGCGAAGACGAAGGGTTTGAAGGTGGAGGCGACCTGGTAGTCGTGCCGGGTCGCGTTGTTGACGTACTGCTTGGTGTAGTCGATGCCGCCGTAGAGGGCGACGACCTTGCCGGTGGCCGGGTCGATGGAAACGCCGCCGGCCCGGACCACGCGGTCCGCCTTGCGCTTCTGCGGGTCGAGTTTGGCGACCATCTGGTCGTCGACGGCTTCGACGAAGGCGTTCTGGCGGCGTCTGTCGATGGTGGTGGTGATGCGGTAGCCGCCCTCGGCGAGGGTCTTGTCGTCGAGGATCTCGTTCTCGGTGATGTAGTCCTTGATCGCCTCCACGAGGTATCCGCGCTGGCCGGACAGTCCGGCGGCCGCGCGGACCTTGCCCGGTTCGGGGAACCGGGTGGTGGCCCGTTCGGCGGCCGGCAGCCAGTCCTTCTTGACCATGCCGTCGAGCACGTAGTTCCAGCGGGCGAGGGCGCGGGGGCGGCCCTGGGGGTGGGAGACGACGTCGAAGGCGCTGGGGGAGTTGAGGAGGGTGGCCAGGTAGGCGCCCTCGGCGGTGGTGAGTTCGCCGACGTCCTTGCCGTAGTAGGCCTGGGAGGCGGCCTGGATGCCGTACGCGTTGCGGCCGAAGTAGCTGGTGTTCAGGTATCCCTCGAGGATGTAGTCCTTCGACTTCTCGCGGCCGAGTTTGATCGCGATGAAGAACTCCTTGACCTTCCGTTTGATCGTCTGTTCCTGGCCCAGGTAATAGTTCTTGACGTACTGCTGGGTGATCGTCGAGCCCGACTGGGTGCCCTTGCCGGTCGCGGTGTTCCAGGCGGCGCGGAGCATCGCCTTCGGGTCCACGGCCCGTTCGGAGTAGAAGTCCCGGTCCTCGGCGGCCAGCACGGCCCGCTGGACGGTCCTCGGGATCTGCGAGAGCGGGACGTTGACGCGGTTGACCTCGCCGTCGCGGGCGAGCTGGGAGCCGTCGGAGTAGAGGTAGACGTTCGACTGGGCGGTCGCGGCGGCGTTGGCCGGCGGGATGTCCACCAGCAGGTACCCGGCGACGAGGGCGCCGCCGAGCAGCAGGGCGAGCAGCAGGACGGTGCCCAGGACCATGCGCCAGGTGGGCACGAGGCGGCGCCAACCGGTCCGCGGGCGCCGGGCCTTCTTGCCGGGCTTCGCCCCGGCAACCGTCCCGGGCTGTGCGCCGGCCCGTGTGCCCGACCGGGTGCCGGGCGTCCTGCCCGGCCCGGGGGACGCCGCCGCGGGCGGTCCGTCGGGCGTGTCCGGGTCGCGAGGGGTCCAGCCCGGGGGTGGTGACTGGTCGCTCATCTCCAGGGCTCCTCGACGCCGTGCGAAATATCCACTTCTGTACCTCATGGTGTCTACCCGATTGGCCGCCGATTCCGCTCCGGACGGGGATAAACCGGTCGCGTGGCTCGCCCCTCCGCACTAAGCTCGCGCGCTTTGGCCGACGTAGGAACGACCGGGGAAACGGAGGGATACGGTGCGTCAGAAACTGCGGCAGCGAGTCCTGCACGGGGTGCCGCTCTACCTGGCGGTCGCTGCAGGAGGGTTCCGGCGCTACGCCACCTACGGGACGGCCACCGCGGCCGGGGTGTTCACCAACACCGTGTTCGGCTTCATCGTGGCGTACAGCTACATCGCCCTGTGGGACGAGCGGCCCGGGCTCGGCGGCTACGACCAGGCGCAGGCCCTGACCTTCGTATGGGTGAGCCAGTCGCTGCTCGCCGCAGGGGCGTTGATCGGGGGCGGTTTCCAGGAGACGTTCCAGGAGCGCGTCCGTACGGGTGACATCGCCGTCGACCTGTACCGGCCGGCGGACCTCCAGCTGTGGTGGCTCGCCGCCGACCTGGGGCGGGCCGCCTTCCAGTTGGCGGGGCGCGGGGTGGTGCCGCTGGCGGCCGGGGCGCTGGCCTTCCCGCTGGCGCTGCCCGCCGATCCGGCCCGCTGGCTGCTGTTCCTGGTCTCGGTCGTGCTGGGGCTGGTGGTGAGTTTCGGGTTGCGCTACCTGCTGGGGCTCGCCGCGTTCTGGCTGATGGACGGGTCCGGGATCAATCTGATGGCGCAGGTCGTCACGGTGTTCTTCTCCGGGGTGCTGCTGCCGCTGACCGTGTTCCCCGGCGGGTTCGGGGAGTTGGTGCGGAGCCTGCCGTGGGCGGCGATGCTCCAGGTTCCGATGGACGTGCTGCTCGGGAAGCACTCCGGGGCCGGGAGCGCCGCGGGAGCGCTGGGGTTCCAGGCCGGGTGGGCGTGCGTACTGCTGGGCGTGGGGCGGCTGTTGCAGGCGGCGGCGACGCGGAAGGTGGTGGTCCAGGGTGGCTGAGGCGGTCCTGGAGCGGGAACCGGAACCGGAGCGGGAACCGGAGCGGGAGGGGGAGGGGGAGCCGAGGTCGACCAGGGCGCAGGGGACGCGGGAGCGGGAGCGGGAGCCGGAGCGGGAGCGGGAGTTCGCGGCCGTGGCGGTGCCGCGGCGCGGCCGGGTCCGGGAGGGGCTGCGCGGCTACGGGCTGATCGCGGCGATGTGGATCCGGTCGACCATGACCTACCGGACCTCCTTCTTCCTCTCGGTGTTCGGGAACGCGGCGATCCAGCTGCTCGACTTCGTCGGCATCTGGATCATGTTCCAGCACGTGGACGCACTGGGCGGCTTCACGCTGCCCGAGATCGCCCTGCTGTACGGATCCTGCTCGGCCTCGCTGGGACTGGCCGACCTGCTGCTCGGCAACACCGACCGGATCGGCCTGCGGGTCCGCGACGGCTCGCTCGACACCATGCTGGTGCGCCCGGTTCCGGTGCTCGCGCAGGTCGCGGCGGACCGGTTCGCGCTGCGCCGGCTGGGGCGCATCGGGCAGGGGCTGGTGGTGCTGGGCTGGGCGGTGGCCGTGCTGGACGTGGACTGGTCGGCCGGGAAGGTGCTCCTGGTTCCGGTCATGATCGTGGCCGGGGCGGCGATCTTCGCGGCGGTGATGGTGGCCGGCGCCGCGTTCCAGTTCGTGGCCGGGGATGCGGCGGAGGTGCAGAACTCCTTCACGTACGGCGGGAACGCGATGCTCCAGTACCCTCCGACGATCTTCGCGAAGGACCTGCTGCGCGGGGTGACCTTCATCGTCCCGCTGGCCTTCGTCAACTGGCTGCCGGCGCTGCACGTGCTGGGGCGGCCCGACCCGCTGGGGCTGCCGTGGTGGGTCGCGTACCTGAGCCCGCTGGTGGCCTTCGTGGTGTTCCTGCCCGCGTCGCTGGCGTGGCGCGCGGGAGTCCGTTCGTACCGAAGCACGGGGAGCTAACTGTGTCGGATCCGGCTGTGTCGGACGCGCTGATCTCGCTGGACGGGGTCGAGAAGGTCTTTGACGTACGGCGCCGCGCAGGCTGGATGCGCCGGGAGAAACACCAGGTCAGGGCGGTGGACGGGCTCAGCTTCGAGGTGGCGCGGGGCGAGGTGGTCGGCTACATCGGGCCCAACGGCGCGGGGAAGTCGACCACGATCAAGATGCTGACCGGCATCCTGACGCCCAGCGGCGGCCGGCTACGGGTCGCGGGCATCGACCCGGCGCGGGAGCGGATGCGGCTCGCGCACCGGATCGGGGTGGTGTTCGGGCAGCGCACGACGCTGTGGTGGGACCTGCCGCTGAAGGACTCGTACGGTCTGATGCGGCGGATGTACCGGATTCCGCGGGCGCGGTACGAGGAGAACCTCGAGCGCTGCGTGGAACGGCTGGACCTGGCCGAGCTGATGGACGTACCGGTACGCCAGCTGTCACTGGGGCAGCGGATGCGCGGGGACATCGCGGCGGCGCTGCTGCACGATCCGGACGTGCTGTACCTGGACGAGCCGACGATCGGGCTCGACGTGGTGAGCAAGGCGAAGGTACGGGGCTTCCTGCGGCAGTTGAACGCGGAGCTCGGCACGACGGTGCTGCTGACCACGCACGACCTCCAGGACATCGAGCAGCTCTGCGAGCGGGTGATGGTGATCGACCACGGGCGGCTGATGTATGACGGGCCGCTGGCCGGGCTGCACGCGGCGGGGGCGGCGGGGGAGAGCGAGCGGACGCTGGTGATCGACCTGGAGCGGGAGCTCGGGCCGATCGAGGTGGCGGGCGCGCGGGTGGTGAAGGTGGACGGGCCACGGCAGTGGCTGGCGTTCCCGGCGGGGGCTTCGGCCGCGCCGCTGGTCGCGGCGGTGGCGGCGCGGTATCCGCTGCTGGACCTGTCGGTGCGGGAACCGGACATCGAGGACGTGATTGCGCGGATGTACGCGGGGCGGGAGTAGCGGGGCGGGAGGAGCGGGGCGCGGCGGGCGCGGCGGGCGCGCGGGGAAGGGGGCGGCGGGGCGGGTGGCCGGGCGGGGTGGCCGGGCGGGGGTTGAATCAGGGGCAACCCGGAGGGGGACAGGGGTTCAAGCCGTACAACTCCCGGGGTTCCCTGCATAGTCTGGTCCGCATGAGTGACGAGCGGCCGGAGAAGCCGTTGCCGGAGCTGAGGGCGTCGGACGCCGACCGGGACCGGGTGGTGGAGCGTCTGCGGGACGCCGTCGCCGAGGGCCGGCTCGACATGGAGGAGTTCGAGGAGCGGCTGGAGGCGGCGTACACGTCCCGTACGTACGCCGAACTGGAACCGCTGACGCGGGACCTGCCGGCAGCGGGGGGCGCGGCGCCGCTCGCGGCGCCCGTGGGTGCCGCCGGTTCGTCCTGGCCGGCGCGGATCGGCGGCCGGGGGACATCGACGAACGCGGTCGCGGTCATGTCGGGGTTCCAGCGCAAGGGAGTGTGGACGGTGCCCGCCCGCTTCGACGCGGTGGCGTTCTGGGGCGGCGGCGAGCTGGACCTGCGCGAGGCGAACTTCGCGGAGCGCGAGGTGGTGATCAACTGCGTGGCGATCATGGGCGGCATCCAGATCACCGTGCCGCCGGGCGTGGAGGTGGACGTACGGGGCTTCGGCCTGATGGGCGCCTTCGACCAGCGCGACAGCCCGGGCCCGGCGGAACCGGGCGCCCCGCGGGTGGTCGTGACGGGACTGGCCTTCTGGGGCGGCGTCGAGATCAAGGTCAAGCCCCCGAAGCACCCCCCGTCGGGCCCGTCCCTGCGCAAACAGCTGTAGCGCGGGCCCGAGGCGGCGCCGGGGCTGCCTGCGGGGGCGCCAAGCTGCCTGCGGGGGCGCCCGAGGGCGCCCGCCGTGCGCTGCCCGGAGCCGCCAGTCTGCCGCGGCGGACTCCTGCTCCTCGCCCTGTTCGAACGGCACCCGGCCCCCGGCCAGCTCGTCATGGACGGCATCGCCGTGGACCCCGCCCTGCGCGGCCGCGGC
>NZ_JBEZLA010000088.1:0-23306 GCF_040651925.1 Streptomyces sp. NPDC048349
CAGCAGCCTCGGCTACCAAAGCCCAGCCCAGTACGAACCAACCACCGCCTGAATCAAGACAACACACCTGTCCGCCAAAACGGAACAACCCCAGGCCGCCGGACGCTGAGACACGGGGAGCGCGTAGCGATCTGGTGCGCCCACCGGCCCCGGATGCTCTTCTGGTCGCTGTCTCGTGCGGGTAGTCACCCCCGACGGCCGCCGGACGCTGAGAGATGGGGAGCGCGTAGCGATCTGGTGCGCCCACAGGCCCGGGATGCTCTTCTGGTCGCTGTCTCGTGCGGGTAGTTGCCCCGGACGGCCGCTGGACGCTGAGACGTGAGGAGCGCGTAGCGATCTGGGGCGCGCGCCGGCCCGGGCCGGCCTCTTGGCGGGGCCGGGCGCAGATCGTGCCCAGGGGCTTGGCCCCTGCGTCCCTCATGGCCAATGGCTGTGATCGTGAACCAGTGGACCGTTCTTTTGGGGGCTTCCCGTCAGTCCTTGTCTTTCCGGGGCGGGACGGCCTGTCAAGGGTGGCCGAAGGCCATCGCGAAGCGACGCGACGAAGGAGCGCCCTTGACAGGGCGGCCCGACCCGGAAGGACAGTGGGACTGGCGGGAAACCCCCAAACCCTCCCTGATCAGGCCCCAGGGGCGCAGGCCCCCCGAAGCCCCCGCCCGGCAAGACGGTCCGCCCCCGCACCGCCGCCGAGGGGGCGGGTGGGCAACCGCGGGCCAGGGGCGGCTGCTCGAGGGGGTGAAAGTGCCGCGCACGCGTGAACCCCTACCCCCCGCCCACGTCACAGCTGGGCTGCAAGGCGACCCGTCCGGGCCGGGGGGCCGCGCCGCGCTCGTAGAATCGCCGGGTGGATACGACCCTGGATGACCCCCTCGTCGGGCGCGTGCTCGACGGCCGCTACCGCGTCGACGCCCGCATCGCGGCCGGCGGCATGGCCACGGTCTACCGGACCGTCGACACCCGCCTCGACCGCGTCCTCGCGCTGAAGGTCATGCACCCGGCGCTCGCCGCGGACGCCGCCTTCGTCGACCGGTTCATCCGGGAGGCGAAGTCCGTGGCACGGCTCGCCCACCCCAACGTCGTCGCCGTATTCGACCAGGGCACGGACGGGCCGTACGTCTACCTCGCCATGGAGTACGTCTCCGGCTGCACCCTGCGCGACGTGCTCCGCGAGCGCGGCGCGCTCCAGCCGCGGGCCGCCCTCGACATCCTGGAGCCCGTGCTCGCCGCCCTCGGCGCCGCCCACCGCGCCGGCTTCGTGCACCGCGACATGAAGCCCGAGAACGTCCTGATAGGCGACGACGGCCGGGTCAAGGTCGCCGACTTCGGGCTGGTCCGGTCCGTGGACTCGGTGACCAACACCACCGGCTCCGTCCTCGGCACGGTCTCCTACCTGGCTCCCGAGCAGATCGAGAACGGCGTCACCGACACCCGCGTGGACGTCTACGCCTGCGGTGTCGTGCTCTACGAGATGCTCACCGGCTGCAAGCCGCACACCGGCGGCTCCCCGGCCCAGGTGCTCTACCAGCACCTCCACGAGGACGTACCGCCCCCGTCCGCCACCGTCCCCGGCCTGCCCGTCGGCCTCGACGAGCTCGTCGCGCAGGCCACCGCGCGCAACCCGGAGCTGCGCCCCCACGACGCCGCGGCCCTGCTCGGCCTCACCCGCGAGGTCCGCGCCCAGCTCAGCGACACCGAGCTGGACGCCGTACCGCCGCAGGCGCGCGCCGAGGAGCGGACGGCCAGCGAGGACCGCACCGGTGTGATCCCGCGCCCGGTGGCCGTGCACCAGCCCCTGCACCAGACCTCCCGGCTGCAGGTTCCGCCGCCGCCTCCCCCCTCCCCCGCCCCGCCGGCCCCGCGCCGGCCCCGACGCGGCGTGTTCCTGGTCATCGCGGGCGTCCTGCTGGCCCTCGGCCTCGGCACGGGTGTCTGGTACATCAACTCCGGCCAGTTCACCAAGGTCCCCAACCTCCTCGGCAAGACGGAGGTCCAGGCCCGCTCGGAACTCTCCGCCGCCGGACTGGGCGTCAAGAAGATCGACCGGAAGTTCAGCGAGGCCTTCGAGCGCGGGACGGTCATGGCGACCACCCCCGGCGGCGGCAAGCAGATCCGTGGCAACGACGCGGTCGTCCTCACCATCTCCCGCGGCCCCGAGGTCGTGGCCGTGCCCAACCTCAAGGGCCGCCCGCTGGAGGAGGCCAGGGCCGAGCTGACGAAGGCCGGGCTGGCCCCGGGCGTCGTCACGCAGGCCTTCAGCCAGGACGTCGCACAGGGCTCGGTGGTCAGCACCGACCCGGTGGGCGGCGAGAAGCGGGCCCCCGACACGGCCGTCTCCATGGTCGTCAGCAAGGGCCGCCCGGTTCCGGTGCCCAGCGTGGCCGGCGTCCCACTCGAGCAGGCCCGCTCCACGCTCCAGGGCCTCGGCCTGAAGGTGGCGACGGCGCCCGAACAGGTCAACGCCCCCTCCCCGGCCGGTACGGTCGCCAACCAGTCGATCGGCGCCGGAACCCAGGCTGCGGCCGGGGACACCGTCACCCTGACCCTCTCCAAGGGCCCGCGCCAGCTCCCCGTCCCCGACGTGACCGGCCAGGAGGTGGACGCGGCCCGCAAGGCCCTGGAGGGTGCGGGCTTCAAGGTCAGGGTGGAGCGGCCGTTCCTCTCCTTCAGCAAGACCGTGGAGTCCCAGTCGGTGGCCGGCGGCCAGAACGCCCCCGAGGGCACCACGATCGTCATCAAGACCAAGGGGCTGTGAACAGCGGTGATACGCAATCCGGTGGGCGGGCACGTCCCCGTCGCGGGCGGGCTCGCCTCGGTCGGGCTGACGTATGCCCGGGAGATGGGCGCCGAGGCGGTGCAGGTCTTCGTCGCCAATCCGCGCGGCTGGGCCACCCCGGCCGGCAACCCGGCGCAGGACGAGCTGTTCCGGGCCGGGTGCGCCGAGTCGTCCATCCCGGCCTACGTGCACGCCCCGTACCTGATCAACTTCGGCTCGCACACCGAGGCGACCGTCGAGAAGTCGGTGGAGTCGCTGCGCCACTCGCTGCGCCGGGGCCGGCAGATCGGTGCGCTCGGGGTGGTCGTGCACACCGGCTCGGCCACCGCAGGCCGCCCGCGCGAGGCGGCGTACGCGCAGGTCAGGGAGCACATGCTGCCGCTGCTGGATGAGCTGACGCACGACGACGACCCGTTGCTGCTGCTGGAGTCCACGGCCGGGCAGGGCTTTTCGCTGTGCTCGCGGGCCGAGGAGTTCGGGCCGTACTTCGACGCGCTCGAGCACCACCCGAAGCTGGGGATCTGCCTGGACACCTGCCACGTCTTCGCGGCGGGACACGACCTGGCGGAGCCGGGCGGGACGAAGGTGACGCTGGACCTGCTGGTGGACACGGTGGGCGAGGGCCGGCTGAAGCTGGTGCACGCGAACGATTCCAAGGAGGGTGTCGGCGCCCACCGGGACCGGCACGCCAACGTCGGCCAGGGCCACATCGGCCGCGAGGCCTTCGCCGAGCTGTTCGCGCACCCGGCGATGGAGGGCGTCCCGCTGATCATCGAGACCCCGGGCGGCAAGGAGGGGCACGCGGCGGACGTGGCCCTGCTGAAGGAGCTGCGCGACCACGGGTGACGTGACGGCGGGGATGCATGGAGGAATACCCCTGGGGGGTATACGGTTGACGCCATCGGCGGAACCGCTACCCGGCTTTTCCCACCAGGGGGTCGACATGCAACACGCACACCACGAGCACCACGAGCACCACGAGCACCAGGGCCACGGACAGCACGGCCCCGGACAGCACAGCCCCGGGCAGCTCAGCCCCGGGCAGCACGTTCACCGGCAGCACGGACGCGCCAGCTGGGCCATGGCCGCCCGCGCCACCCTGCACTGCCTCACCGGATGCGCCATCGGCGAGGTGCTCGGCATGGTCATCGGAACCGCGCTGGGCTGGGGGAACGCCCCGACGATGGTCCTGGCGATCATCCTCGCGTTCCTCTTCGGCTACGCGTTCACCCTGCGCGGGATCCTCGGCGCGGGGGTTGACCTCCGTACGGCCGTCCGGGTGGCCCTCGCCGCGGACACCCTGTCGATCGCCGTCATGGAACTGATCGACAACGGCGTGATCGCGCTGTGGCCGGGCGCGATGGACGCGCACCTCTCGGACCCGCTGTTCTGGACGGTCCTGGCGATCGCGCTCGCGGCCGCCTTCGTGATCACGGTGCCGGTCAACAAGTGGATGATCGGCCGCGGCAAGGGTCACGCGGTGGTCCACCAGTACCACTGAAAGGCCGGACCGGCCCTACAGGTCGGGGCCTTCCCCCGGCTCCTCCTGGTACGAGTAGCGCTGCTCGCGCCAGGGGTCGCCGATGTTGTGGTAGCCGCGCTCCTCCCAGAAGCCGCGGCGGTCGGCGGTCATGTACTCGACGCCGCGGACCCACTTGGGGCCCTTCCACGCGTACAGGTGCGGGACGACGAGCCGCAGCGGGAACCCGTGCTCGGCGGTGAGCAGTTCACCGCCCTGGTGGGTGGCGAAGACGGTCCGCTCGGAGGCGAAGTCGGCCAGCCGCATGTTGGAGCTGAAGCCGTACTCGGCCCACACCATCACGTGCGTGACCTGCGGCGCGGGCGGCGCGAGGGCGAGGATCGTCCGGGCGAGCACGCCGCCCCATTCGGCCCCCGTCATGCTGAATTTGGTCACGCAGTGCAGGTCCGCCACGACGGACTCGAACGGCAGCGCCGCGAACTCCTCGTGGTTCCAGCAGCGCTTGTCCCCGTCGGCCGTCGCGCCGAAGACGCGGAACTCCCAGCGGTCGGGCTTGAACTTGGGTACCGGACCGTAGTGGGTGACCGGCCAGCCCCGCTGCAACCGCTGCCCCGGTGGAAGCTCCGCCTGCTCTGCTCCCGGAGATTCCCGGCTTTCCGGCTGACCCATGACTCCATGGTGACAGACGCGGTGGGGTGGTCATGACCAGGTCTGGACCGATTCGGGCAAGTCACGGCAACTCCCACTAAGGAGGCACTTACTGGACGACCCCCAGCGGCGGTGCAAGGATGCGCCCCATCCCCCCGGCCACGGCCGGAGGTGCCCCCAGCCCCGTCATGAATGACATTGCCTGGAAGGAGCCTCTGCGATGCAGGGCGACCCCGAGGTCCTTGAGTTTCTGAACGAGCAGCTGACCGGCGAGCTGACCGCCATCAACCAGTACTGGCTGCACTACCGCATCCAGGACAACAAGGGCTGGACCAAGCTCGCCAAGTACACGCGTGAAGAGTCCATCGACGAGATGAAGCACGCGGACAAGATCACCGAGCGCATCCTGATGCTCGACGGTTTGCCGAACTACCAGCGCCTCTTCCACGTCCGGGTCGGGCAGACGATCACCGAGATGTTCCAGGCGGACCGCCAGGTCGAGGTCGAGGCCATCGACCGGCTCAAGCGGGGCATCGAGGTCATGCGCGGCAAGGGCGACATCACGTCCGCCCGCCTCTTCGAGGAGATCCTGGAGGACGAGGAGCACCACATCGACTACCTCGACACCCAGCTGGAGCTCATCGAGTCCTTGGGCGAGCCGCTCTACATCGCGCAGCTGATCGAGCAGCCGAGCTGACCCGACGGGCCGTACCGCTCTACGCGGCTTCCGCGAGCGAGGGCGCCGCGGCCGGGGCCGACGGCACGTCGGCGGCGAGGACGGCTGCCGCGTTGCCCTTCTCCAGGAGTTCCCGGCGGGGGCACGCGCCGCGGCCGAGTATTCCCTGGATGGTGCGCACGCAGGAGCCGCAGTCGGTGCCCGCCTTGGTGGCCGAGGCGATCTGGCGCGGGGTGCAGGCCCCGGCGGCCGCGTGGTCCTTCACCTGCTTGTCGGTGATCCCGAAGCAAGAGCAGACGTACACGCGGTTCACCTCCCTGGGCGGAACGGTTCGGCGAGCCATCCCCGATTCGGTGAGGCTTACCTAACCGTACCCAAAGTTAGGGTTCCCTAAAAGACCCGGATACGACGATGGGGCGCGGATCACATCGATCCGCGCCCCGTCGTCGTAGCTGTCTACTTACTGATCGCGGTACATCTCGGCGACCAGGAACGCCAGGTCCAGGGACTGGCTGCGGTTGAGCCGCGGGTCGCAGGCCGTCTCGTAGCGCTGGTGCAGGTCGTCGACGAAGATCTCGTCGCCGCCGCCCACGCACTCGGTGACGTCGTCACCGGTGAGCTCGACGTGGATGCCGCCCGGGTGGGTGCCGAGACCCTTGTGGACCTCGAAGAAGCCCTTGACCTCGTCGAGCACGTCGTCGAAACGGCGCGTCTTGTGGCCGGAGGCCGCCTCGAAGGTGTTGCCGTGCATCGGGTCGGTGACCCAGGCGACGGTGGCGCCGGAGGCGGTGACCTTCTCGACCAGCTCGGGGAGCTTGTCGCGGACCTTGTCGGCGCCCATGCGGACGACGAAGGTCAGCCGGCCCGGCTCGCGCTCGGGGTCCAGGCGGTCGATGTACGTCAGCGCCTCGTCCACCGTGGTGGTGGGGCCGAGCTTGATGCCGATCGGGTTGGCGATCTGCGAGCAGAACTCGATGTGCGCGTGGTCCAGCTGGCGGGTGCGCTCACCGATCCAGACCATGTGGCCCGAGGTGTCGTACAGCCTGCCGGTGCGGGAGTCCGTACGGGTCAGCGCGCCCTCGTAGTCCAGCAGCAGCGCCTCGTGCGAGGCGTAGAACTCGACGGCCTTGAACTCGGCCGGGTCGGTGCCACAGGCCTTCATGAAGTTCAGCGCGTTGTCGATCTCCCGCGCGAGCTGCTCGTAGCGCTGCCCGGACGGGGAGGACTTCACGAAGTCCTGGTTCCAGGCGTGCACCTGGCGCAGGTCGGCGTAACCGCCGGTGGTGAAGGCGCGGACCAGGTTCAGCGTCGAGGCCGACGCGTGGTACATGCGCTTGAGCCGCTCGGGGTCCGGGATCCGGGCCTCTTCGGTGAAGGCGAAGCCGTTGACGGAGTCACCGCGGTAGGTCGGCAGGGTGACGCCGTCGCGGGTCTCGGTGTCCTTGGAGCGCGGCTTGGAGTACTGGCCCGCGATGCGGCCGACCTTGACGACGGGCACGGAGGCCGCGTACGTCAGCACGGCGCTCATCTGGAGCAGCGTCTTGAGCTTGGCGCGGATGTGGTCGGCGGACACGGCGTCGAAGGCCTCGGCGCAGTCGCCGCCCTGCAGCAGGAACGCCTCGCCCTTGGCGACGGCTCCCAGACGGGCGCGCAGCTGGTCGCACTCGCCCGCGAAGACGAGCGGAGGATACGACTCGAGGTCCGCGACGACAGCGCGCAGAGCCTCGGCATCGGGGTACGAAGGCTGCTGCGCCGCGGGAAGGTCTCGCCAGGTCGCCTTGGCGGCGGGGGCTTGGGTTTCAGCGTTCACGGTCACCTCGTACACATTACGGTGTCATTCGTCCGGTCCAGCCGTGCGACCACCTGGTGAGACGGGCGCAGTCGAAGGCCGACGGACCCCGAAAATTCGGAATCCATGGTTCATCCCGCGCCGTGAGACGCATCCGGCGCCGCGGGGCCGATCTGGGCTAAGGTGCGCGGCATGTACGCGCACACGAACCAGGACTGGTGGTGGCCCGCTTCCGGCGGCCCACTCCTCGCGCGTACCTAGAACCACGACACGACCGACGCGAAGGCCGCCCCGAGGGGCGGCCTTCGCGTCCGTGCGCGGGCCAGGGGCCGCTCCTCCCACCGGAAGGACGCCGCTCCGAATGAATCTCAGCCGACTGCTCGACGACTCCTGCCCGCCGTTCGCCCTGCTGCGCCGGCGGACCCCCGGCCGCGACCACGACACCGTCGAGGTGCTGCTCGGCCCGGTCCACGAGGCCGAGCGCCTCGCCGACCTGCCCGTCCGGGAGCTGCCCACCCTCGCCCTGGTGCCCTTCCGGCAGATCCGGGAGCGCGGGTTCGACGTGCGCGACGACGGGACGCCGCTGAGCGTGCTGGTGGCCGAGGAGGCGTACGAGATCCCGCTGGCGCAGGCCCTGGCCGCGCTGCCCGCCCACGCCGTCCGGGTCGACGGGGGCGGCTTCGACGTCCCCGACGAGGACTACGCGGCCACGGTCGAGCGGGTCATCGAGGACGAGATCGGCCGCGGGGAGGGCGCCAACTTCGTCATCCGGCGCACCTACGAGGGCCGGATCGACGGCTTCGGCCGGGCGGACGCCCTGGCCCTGTTCCGGCGGCTGCTGGAGGGCGAGCGGGGCGCGTACTGGACCTACGTCGTCCACACCGGGGACCGCACACTGGTCGGGGCCAGCCCCGAGGTCCACGTGCGGATGTCCGGCGGGACGGTGGTGATGAACCCGATCAGCGGGACGTACCGCCATCCCGACGGCGGCCCCACCGTGGACTCCCTGCTCGCCTTCCTCGGCGACCGCAAGGAGACCGAGGAGCTGTCGATGGTGGTCGACGAGGAACTGAAGATGATGTGCACCGTCGGCGACATGGGCGGGGTCGTCGTCGGGCCGCGGCTGAAGGAGATGTCCCACCTCGCGCACACCGAGTACGAGCTGCGCGGCCGGTCCTCGCTGGACGTGCGGGATGTGCTGCGGGAGACCATGTTCGCCGCGACGGTGACCGGCTCGCCGGTGCAGAACGCCTGCCGGGTGATCGAGCGGTACGAGGCCGGGGGCCGCGGCTACTACGCGGGAGCACTGGCCCTGCTCGGGGTCGACTCCGCGGGCGCCCAGATGCTGGACTCCCCCATCCTGATCCGCACCGCCGACATCGACTCCGAGGGGGCGCTGCGGGTGCCCGTCGGCGCCACCCTCGTACGGCACTCCGATCCGGCGGGCGAGGTGGCGGAGACGCATGCCAAGGCCGCCGGGGTGCTGGCGGCGCTCGGGGTCCGGGCGGCGGCGCCCCGCCCGGCCTTCGAGGGGGCGCGGCTGGCGGACGACCCCCGGGTGCAGGCGGCCCTGGCGGCGCGGCGGGCGGACCTGGCCCCCTTCTGGCTGCGCATGCAGGAGCAGCCGGCCGCGCCGGCCGGCCATGCGCTGGTGGTGGACGGCGAGGACACCTTCACCGCGATGCTGGCCCACGTGCTGCGGGTGGCCGGTCTGGAGGTGACCGTACGCCGCTACGACGATCCGGGGCTGCGGGCGGCGGCGCTGGCCTGGGCGGGGCCGATCGTGCTGGGCCCGGGCCCGGGGAACCCGGCGGACGCGGCGGACCCGAAGATGCGGATGCTGCGCGGACTGGCCGCCGATCTCCTGGCGGGGCACCGGCACGGCCTGCTCGGGGTCTGCCTGGGCCACGAGCTGCTGGCGGCCGAGCTGGGGCTGCCGCTGGTCCGCAAGGCGGAGCCGGCGCAGGGGGCGCAGACGCGGATCGACCTGTTCGGGGCGCAGGAGGTGGTCGGCTTCTACAACACGTACACCGCGCGGTGCGATGCCGGAGCCGAGCCCGTGGGGGTCGAGGTGTCCCGCGACCCCGCGACGGGTGAGGTCCACGCCCTGCGCTCCGCCGCCGGCGGGTACGCCGGGGTCCAGTTCCATCCGGAGTCGGTGCTCACCCTCCGCGGGGCGGAGCTGCTGCGTGAGCTGGTGGAAGGGGTCCGGGCGGGCGCCCCTGCCTAGGCGGGGGCGCCCGCCGCGCTCCCTCCCGGAGCCGGGACCAGGGTGTTCTGTGAGCTGCGGCCGGCCAGGTAGTCGGCGACGTTGGCGACCGTCGTGGCGATGATCTGGCCCACCGCGTCCGTCGTGTAGTACGCCTGGTGCGAGGTCACCACCACGTGCGGGAACGTGACGAGCCGGGCCAGGGTGTCGTCCTCGACGGCCTCCAGGGACTTGTCCAGGAAGAACACCCCGGCCTCGGCCTCGTACACGTCGAGGCCGACCCCCGCGAACCGCCCCGCCCGCAGCTCCGCGACCAGCGCGTCCGTGTCCACCAGCCCGCCGCGGCTGGAGTTCACCAGGATCGCGTCGTCCCGCATCAGCCGCAGGGCCGCCGCGTCGACGATGTGGCGGGTGGACTCCATCAGCGGGACGTGCAGGCTGATCAGGTCCGAGGAGGCGAACAGCTCCTCCTTGTCCACGTACTTCATGCCGAGCTCCACGCAGGCCGGGTTCTGCGCGATGTCCCAGCCGAGCAGGTTCATCCCGAACCCGTGCGCGATCCGGGTGAAGGCCTCGCCGATCTTGCCGGTGCCGAGCACGCCCACCGTGCGGCCGCGCAGGTCCCGGCCCATCAGCCCGTTCAGCCGGAAGTCGAAATCGCGGGTGCGGTTGGAGGCCCGGACGATCCGCCGGTTCACGGCCATCGCCAGGGTCCAGGCGAACTCGGCCACGGAGTAGGGCGAGTAGTACGAGACCCGGCTGACGGTCATGCCCAGCTGCCGGGCCACGTCCAGGTCGATGTTGTTGAAGCCCGTGGAGCGCTGGGCGATCAGCTTCGTCCCGCCCTGCGCCAGGGTCCGCAGCACCCGGCCGCCCAGGTCCGCGTTCACGCTGGAGGAGACGATCTCGTACCCGGCGGCGATGGGCGCGGTGTCCTCGCTCAGGAAGACGTCGAGGCAGCGCACCTCGTGCTCTCCGTCGAAGGCGCGCTCCAGGAGCGGCTTCTCGTCGGCGGTCACACCGAATGCCAGGATCTCCACGCCGGCTCCCTACTTCGTGCCCCATGGGTCGTTGGTCACCCTACGACCCATGGGTCCGTGTCGCCGCTCAGCCGAAGAAGACCCCGACCTCCCGGTACAGCGCCGGGTCCACCGTCTTCAGCTTCGCCGTGGCCTCGGCGAGGGGCACCCGCACGATGTCCGTCCCCTTGAGGGCGACCATCTTGCCGAAGTCCTTCTCGCGCACCGCGTCGATCGCGTGCAGCCCGAAGCGGGTGGCCAGCCACCGGTCGAAGGCGCTCGGAGTGCCTCCCCGCTGGATGTGCCCGAGCACCGTCGTCCGGGCCTCCTTCCCGGTCCGCGCCTCGATCTCCTTGGCCAGCCACTCGCCGACGCCCGACAGCCGGACGTGCCCGAAGGAGTCCTTGGTGGCGTCCTTGAGGACCAGGTCCCCGTCCGTGGGCATCGCACCCTCCGCGACCACCACGATCGGCGCGTAGCTCGCCTTGAACCGGGAGGTCACCCAGGTGCACACCTGGTCGACGTCGAAGCGCTGCTCCGGGATGAGGATGACGTTGGCGCCCCCTGCGAGCCCCGAGTGCAGGGCGATCCAGCCGGCGTGGCGGCCCATCACCTCGACGACCAGGACCCGCATGTGGGACTCGGCCGTGGTGTGCAGCCGGTCGATGGCCTCGGTCGCGATGCCGACGGCGGTGTCGAAGCCGAAGGTGTAGTCCGTCGCGGACAGGTCGTTGTCGATGGTCTTCGGCACGCCGACGCAGGGGATGCCGTACTCCTCGTACAGCTTGGCCGCTACCCCGAGGGTGTCCTCGCCTCCGATCGCGACGAGGGCGTCCACCTCGTACTTGGCGAGGTTGTCCTTGATGCCGCGGACGCCGTTCTCCGTCTTGAACGGGTTGGTGCGCGAGGAGCCGAGGATGGTGCCGCCCCGGGGCAGGATCCCGCGGACGGCGGGGATGTCCAGGGGCACCGTGGCCCCTTCGACCGCTCCCCGCCAGCCGTCCTTGAATCCGATGAACCCGTATCCGTACTCCTGCTCGCCCTTGCGGACGACGGCCCTGATCACCGCGTTGAGCCCGGGGCAGTCACCGCCGCCGGTCAGCACTCCGACCTTCATGGAATCTCCCTTCGCCATGACGGTCACGCTAGTGGTGACCCAGGTCACAGCAAGAGGTCCGGAAGAGTCAATTCGGGCGGAATCAAGGGGCGTTGCGTACCCCCGTTCACTCGTACGAGGACATAAGTACGACCGACGTCACCAACTAGGCGTCGTCGAGGCCCCGCTCGATCGCGTACCGGACGAGCTCCACGCGGTTGTGCAGCTGGAGTTTGCCGAGGGTGTTCTGGACGTGGTTCTGCACCGTGCGGTGGGAGATGACCAGCCGCTCGGCGATCTGCTTGTACGAGAGCCCCTTGGCCACCAGCCGCAGCACCTCGGTCTCCCGGTCGGTCAGCTGCGGGGCCTTGGCCACGTCGGAGGCGGCCGGGGCCGGGTCGGTGGCCAGGCGGCGGTATTCGCCGAGGACCAGGCCGGCCAGGCCCGGGGTGAAGACCGGATCGCCGGCCGCCGTGCGGCGGACCGCGTCGATCAGCTCCTGGGCGCCGGCGGACTTGAGCAGGTAGCCGGTCGCGCCGGACTTGACCGCCTCCAGGACGTCCGCGTGCTCGCCGCTCGCCGACAGGACCAGCACGCGCAGGGCGGGGTTGGCCCCGACCAGCTCCTTGCAGACCTGCACCCCGGGCATGCCGGGGAGGTTGAGGTCGAGGACCAGGACGTGGGGGGTGACCGCGCGGGCCCGGCGCACGGCCTCGGGACCGTCGCCGGCGGTGGCCACCAGGTCGAAGCCCGCGGCGGCCAGGTCGCGGGCGACCGCGTCGCGCCACATCGGATGGTCGTCGACGACCATCACCTTGATCTCGTTCGGCTCGCTCACTGGGTCCTCCCCCTCGGTACTTTCAGTTCCACCTCGGTGCCCTGTCCGGGGACGGACACCAGCTCGGCGCTGCCGCCGAGATCGCGCAGCCGGCCGCGGATGGACAGGGCCACGCCCATCCGGCCCTCGCCCTCGGCCTGGTCGAGCCGGCCCGCCGCGATGCCCGGGCCGTCGTCCCGGACGGTCACGATCACCTCGTCGCCCCAGTCCTCGAGCAGAATCCAGGCACTGGCCCCGTCCCCGGCGTGCTTGCGCACATTGTCGAGGGCGGCGCCGACGGCCGCCGCGAGCTCCTTCGCCGCGGGCGCCGGCAGCGGCACCGGGGTGCCCGGCTCGGCGAAGCTCACGCGGCACCCGGCGTGCGGGGCGAGCAGCGTGCGCAGGTCCAGCTCGCCCTCGTCCGCGCCCGGTTCGTCCACCTCGTACGCGTCCACCAGCGCGCCGCGCGACCCGTCGCGGGAGACCCGGGAGGGGTGGACCAGCCCGCTGGAGACGAGCGTGCGCAGCGCCACCTCCTGCTCCCCCGCCATCCGGCCCAGCTCGGCGGCCTCGCCGCCCAGTTCGGTGCCGCGCCGCTGGACCATGGCGAGGACCTGGAGGACCCCGTCGTGGATGTCGCGGGCGAGGCGCTCGCGTTCGCGGGTGGCCGCCTCGATCTCCAGCGCGCGCGCCAGGGTTGCCTCACTGGCCCGGGCCACCTCGACGACGTAGCCGATGGCCACGGACGCGACCCAGACGAGCAGGACGTTGTGCAGGGTGTCGGGGGTGGGGTCGCCGCCGTGGATGACGAGGTTGGCGGCGGCCACGAAGGTGGAGGCGAAGCCGGCCCAGCGCCAGCCGCCCTTGAGGGCGAAGGCGAGGACCGCGCCTGCGGTCCAGATGCTGGGGAGGGTGGGGCCGCCCGTGGCGATCCGCTCGTGGGTGTCGGCGAGCGGGGTGAGCAGGATGCCGGTGAGGGCGACGGCGAGGTCGACGCCGAGGAACCGCTTGGTGCAGCTGGCGGCGTTCGCCACCTTGGAGGAGGTGGCCAGCGTCCAGACGGCGAGGCCCGCGAGGTAGCCGACCGCGACCATGGGCCGGTCGAATTTCTTGTAGGCGGAGGCGAACAGCACCACCGCGTAGCCCATGGTCAGCAGCCGGTACGCGGTCAGGGCACGCCACAGCGGCTGCTCGACCGACATGCGCACGACGCGTTCGCGTTTCGCCATCTGCCCACCCCCCGCGGGCGGTTCGCCCGTCGCTACTCCGCCGCGCCCTCGGCCTTGTCCGCCTTCTCGGCCTTGTCCGCCTTCTCGGCCCTCGCGGCGGCCTTCTCGGCGTCGGCGATCTGGCGTTTGGCCGCCGTGGCGTAGATGTCCACGTACTCCTGGCCGGAAAGCTTCATGATTTCGTACATGACCTCGTCGGTCACCGAGCGGAGGATGAAGCGGTCGCCGTCCATGCCGTGGTAGCGGCTGAAGTCCAGCGGCTTGCCGATCCGGATGCCGGGGCGCATCAGCTTGGGGACCACCTTGCCGGGCGGCTGGATCTTCTCGGTGTCGATCATCGCCACCGGGATCACGGGGGCGCCGGTGGCGAGGGCCACGCGGGCCAGGCCGCCGGGCTTGCCGCGGTAGAGCCGGCCGTCGGGTGAACGCGTCCCCTCGGGGTAGATACCGAACAGCTCCCCCCGTTCGATGACCTCGATGCCGCTCTTGATGGCGGCCTCGCCGGCCCCGCGCGCACCGGAGCGGTCCACCGGGAGCTGGCCGACGCCCTTGAAGAAGGCGGCCGTCAGCTTGCCCTTCACGCCGGGGGAGGTGAAGTACTCGGCCTTCGCGATGAAGGTGACCTTCCGGTCCAGTACCGCGGGCAGGAAGAAGGAGTCGGAGAAGGACAGGTGGTTGCTCGCGAGGATCGCCGGCCCCTCGGCGGGAATGTTCTCGAGGCCCTCCACCCACGGCCTGAAGGCGAGCTTCAGGGAACCGCCGATGGAGAACTTCATTGCGCCGTAGATCAACTCGAAAGCCTTCCTGTGTCTGTCGAACAGACCATATCCCGTGCCTCTCCCGGCAGCGGCCCGACGGCCCTGGTCGGTGCCACCCCGGTCGCGTACGGTGAAGTCACACAGAGCAACGCACCCACCTGATGTACATCATGATCAAGGAGACCCTGGTGCCCGTCCTCCCTGGAGCCGAGCCGTTCCGCCACGAGGGCGGAGAGGTCGGCGTCCTCCTCTGCCACGGCTTCACCGGTTCCCCGCAGTCGCTGCGCCCCTGGGCCGAGTACCTCGCCGGGAAGGGGCTCACGGTCTCGCTGCCGCTGCTGCCCGGGCACGGGACGCGCTGGCAGGACATGCAGCTCACGGGCTGGCAGGACTGGTACGCCGAGGTGGACCGGGCACTGCGGGAGCTGCTGGACCGGTGCGAGCAGGTGTTCGTCTTCGGCCTGTCCATGGGCGGCGCGCTGACCCTGCGGCTGGCGGCCCGGCACGGGGACGCCATCAGCGGCATCGTCCTGGTCAACCCGGCCAACAAGGTGCACGACCCGCTGGCGTTCGCCCTGCCGGTGGCCCAGCACTTCGTCCGGTCGACGGCGGGCATCGCGAGCGACATCGCGAAGCCGGGGTCGGTGGAGGTCGGCTACGACCGGGTCCCGACGCGGGCGGCGCACTCGCTGCGGAAGTTCCTGCAGCTGGTGGACACCGAGCTGCCGCAGGTCACGCAGCCCGTCCTCCTGCTGCACAGCCCGCAGGACCACGTCGTACCGCCGGCCGACTCGGCGCGGGTCCTGGCGCGGATCTCGTCCACCGATGTGACCGAGACGCTGCTGGAACAGAGCTACCACGTCGCGACGTTGGACCATGACGCGGAGCGGATTTTCGCGGACAGCTATGCGTTCGTCGGCCGACTGGTGGAGAGCGTGGGCAGGGAGGGGGCGCAGGCGGGTGGCTGAGCACGAGGAGCAGTCGGGCGGGGTTCCGCCGCTGGACGAGGAAGCGGCGTGGGCGGCGATCGTCGCCGGGTACGGGCAGGAGCCGCCGGACCCGCCGGGGGCCCGGCCGTTCAAGCCGATCGAGAACCTCCTGCTGCCGGAGGAGGACGTCAAACCGCTGCCGCCGGAGCCGGAGCGCTCGGCGCAGCGCGGGACGGAGCCCGAGCCCGAGCCTGCGCCCGAGGCGGATCCGGAGCCCCCGGCCGCGCTGGGCAGCTCGGTGGTCTTCGCCCCGGGCGTCGGTGCCCCGGGCATCGGCACTCCGGGCCCGCGCGACCACTCGCTGGCGGAGCCGGCGGACGAGGGCCACTTCGTCCCCCCGGAGCCGGAGCTCCCGGAGGCGGACACCACGGCGAAGTTCGCCTGGCTGGCGGTGGTGGGCGGCCCGGTGCTGCTGCTCCTGGCCGTGCTGCTGCAGTGGGAGATGACCTGGTGGCTGACGACCCTGGGCATCGGCGGCTTCCTGGGCGGCTTCGCGACGCTGGTCGGGCGGATGGCGCAGGGCGACGACGAGGACGACGACCCGGGCCGCGGAGCCGTCGTCTAGCGCGACCGGCGCCCTGCCCCCGGGGCTCCGCCCCCGGCTGGACGGGGGCCAGGGTTACGCCCCGCCCCCGGGGCTCCGCCCCGGACCCGCGCCTCATGCGCCGGCGGGGCTGGTTTCAGCCGGCGTTCGAGGCGCGGGGGTCCGGGGGCAGGGCACCCGGCAGCGGCGCCGCGGCCGGGAGGCGGAGGGCGGCCAGCACCGGCAGGTGGTCCGTGGCCGCGGCCAGGTCCGCGTCGCTCACCCCCGGCAGCCCCACAGGGACACCGCAGGCCAGCACCTCCACACCCCCGGTGACGAACACCGCGTCGATGCGCCGCTGCGGGGACGAGATCGGGAACGTCCGCTCCCCGCCCCAGGGCGCCGCCGGCCAGCAGTCCCGCAAGGCCCCCGCGAGCTTCCCGAAGGCCGGGCCGTCCGGGCCCTCGTTCACGTCGACCGCGGCGATCCCGTACGGGGTGTCCAGCGCCTCGAGCCGCTCCAGCAGGAGATCCGCCTGGGCCCGGCGTTCCGTACGGTCCAGGGACAGGTGCGCGCACAGGAGGCCCGCCCGGACGCCCCCGATCCGGACCACCGCCGTCGCGAAGCCCCGCCGGTGCAGGCCGGGGGTGCGCGGCAGCAGGACGTCCTCGGCCCGCTCCACGAAGACCCGCAGCGAGCACATCAGCAGCGGCCCGGAGGCCGTCGCGCCCCCGCCCAGCACGACCAGGTCGCACTTCGCGGCGAGCCGGGCCGCGTGTTTGCGCCACCGGAAGAACCGCGGCGCCTCCTGTACGAACACGAGGTCCGGTGCGCAGGCCCGGATGACCCGGGCGAGCGCCTCCTCGTCGTCGCGCAGCGAGCGGATGTTGTAGCTGAGCACCCGGATCACGGCAGAACCGTCGGGCTCCGTACGGGACTTCGGCAGCTGGTCCATGCCCGCAAGATATGACGCCGCCCGCCGCTCCCCCAAGGGGCGCGGCGGGCGGTCACGTACGGGGGACGGCGGTCAGCCCTGGCGCGCCAGGTCCGCCGCGCCCACGAGCCCGGCCTTGCCGCCCAGCTGGGCGGCCAGCACCTGCGCGTGCGGACGCCAGGCGCCGCCCACGAGCCAGCGCTTGAAGGACTTGCGGATCGGGTCGAGGACGAGGTCGCCCTCGTCGGAGACCCCGCCGCCGACGATGAACGCCGACGGGTCGAAGAGCGAGGCCAGGTCGGCCAGGCCCGCGCCGGCCCAGCGGGCCAGCTCGCGGAAGGCGTCGATGGCCACCAGGTCGCCCTGCCGGGCCGCCTGGCTGATGTGCTTGCCCTCGATGCCCCCGGGGGTGCCGTCGCCGAGGGAGAGCAGGATCGCCGCGTTCTCGGGGGTGGCGTTGGCGCGCTGCTTCGCGTACCGGACGAGCGCGCGCCCGGAGGCGTACTGCTCCCAGCAGCCCTGGCTGCCGCAGCCGCACAGCAGGCCGTCCGGGACGACCCTGATGTGGCCGAATTCGGCGGCGACGCCGAAGCGTCCGCGGCGCAGCTTGTTGCCGATGATGATGCCGCCGCCGAGGCCGGTGCCGAGCGTGATGCAGATGACGTCGTCGTGGCCCTGGCCTGCGCCGAAGCGGTACTCGCCCCAGGCGGCGCAGTTCGCGTCGTTCTCCACCACGACGGGCAGGCCGATGCGCTGCTCGACCTTGTCCTTGAGCGGTTCGTGCCGCCAGTTGATGTTCGGGGCGAAGAGCACGGTGGCGCGCTTGTCGTCCACGTAGCCCGCGGCGCCGATGCCGACGGCGTCGATGGTGTGGTTGCTGCTGACTTCGGAGACGGCGGCGCAGATGGCCTCCGTCACTGCGTCCGCGGTCGGCGGGGTGGGCACCTTGTACGTCTCAAGGATGGTGCCCTCTTCGTCGACCACGCCGGCCGCGATCTTCGTGCCGCCGATGTCGACGCCGATGGTGAGTCCCATTAGTCCCTCGGTTTCCGGTCAAACCCCGCCACGGCCCACCGTACCCGAGGGTGGAGGGCGTTCAGTCGAGATCGATCCGCTCGGCGGGGCCGTCGCCGGGGCCCTCATCCCGGGGATCACGCTCGCCGGAGCCCTGCCGGGGGGCCGGCGGCTCGCCCCGCGTCCAGCGCCGTTCGTGGCCCTCGACGGCCGAGCGGTAGGCGGCGAGCAGCTCGGATCCGGCGGCCGCGAGGTGGTCGAACACCTCGGGGTTGCGCTCGATGACGGGCTTGGCGGCGGTCTTCGCCTGGTTGACGAACTGGCGCACGGCGCCCTGGGCCGCGCTGCCGATGAGGGGGTTGTTCAGGCCGGAGACCTTGTCGGCGACGGCCTCGAAGAGCTTGAACAGCTCCTCGGCGGCGGTCCCGGTGCCCTGGCCCCCCGTCCCGCCCTGCCCGCGCAGGCGCTCCTTCTCGGCGGCGAGGTCCTCGGCGCAGGCCTTGGCCCAGGCGTCGTCGGTGGGGCGGTCGGTGGCCTCGCTCATGGCGGACTCTCCTGCGGCAGCTGCGGTGCGTGCGGTACTGGCTATCTTCGACGGTACCCGAACGGCGGTACGCGGATCAGGGCGTGCGGGGCCACAGTCCGGGGTCCGGGGTGAAGCGGATGCGCAGGCCGTCCTCGGCCAGGGCGGCGCCGGAGACGCTGCAGCGGCGCAGCGCGGCGGGCAGCGGAACGATCCTGCGGTACGGGCCCACGGTGAGCAGCAGTTCGTCGCCGCGCCGGATCAGGTCGAGCTCGTGCTTGTGCGCACCGGGCAGCGGGACCACCCAGACGAGCACCCCGTCCTCGGCGAGCCGGTCCTCGACCGTCCACTCCGGGCGGGGTGCGGGCCGCTGCGGGACGAGCCCGTCGGCGGCGAGCTGTTCCAGGTCCTGCGGGCCGCGCGGGTCCCGGCCGAGGTGGCCGAGCCGGACCACGGGGACCTCCCCGGCCCACTCGGAGGCGTACTTGCCCTGCTGCGCGGCGAGCCCGGCGAGCCAGGGGTCGGCTGATCCCTCGGGCAGGAGGCGGTTGGCGACGACGGCGGAGGCGGGCAGCTGGTGGAGGGCGAGTCCGAGCCGGCCCAGCCGGATCGCTTCGGCGGCGGCCGGCCCCGGTTGGGCGACCAGCCGGACCTCGGTGGTGTCGGCCTCGACGGCGGACTGGACCGCGGCGAGCTCCTCGTCCCACCGGGCGGCGGTCTCGTAGAGCCACTGCGCGGGCATGGGCACCCCGGCCAGCTGGGCCAGGACGGGCCGCAGGGCGCGGGCGGCCTGCCGCTCCGCGGGGAGCAGCCGGGCGAGGTAGCGGCGCAGCTGGGCGGGGAGGGCCAGAGCGGCCAGGGCCTGGTGGAGCGGGGGCAGGTCGACGACGACGAGGTCGCAGGCCGGCGCGGCGGCGGCCCGCCGCAGGGCGCGCAGCAGCGCGAACTGCTCGGCGCCGGGCAGCTCGGTGAGTTCCTCGGCGCCCAGCGGCCGGGCCCCGACCATCCCGAGGAGGGCGGATCCGCGCTCCTGGAGGGCGACGAGTTCCTCCCGGAACTCCTCGCCGGAGTCCACCCGGGCCACCCGGACCCCGCCCGCCACCGGTACGGCGGGCAGTCCGGGCGCGGCCTCGGCGGGCTCCCCCACCGGTTCCCCGGTCAGGGCGGTGAGGGGGTCCCCGACGTCGCCGGACAGCAGCAGCACCCGCCGCCCCTGCCGGGCCGCGGCGAGGGCGGTGGCCGCGGCCACGGTGGTCCGCCCGGCCCCGCCGGGGCCGGTGATCAGCAAGGTGTGCACGGTGACGGTGTCCAGGGCCTCAGCCGGTCGATTCCACGCGCTTCTTCAGGCCGGCCAGGGCGCGGTCGATGATGACCTTCTCGGCCTTGCGCTTGATCATGCCGAGCATGGGGATCTTGACGTCCACGGTCAGCTGGTAGGTGACCTCGGTGGACTTGCCACCCGCCAGCGGGGTCAGCCGGTACGAGCCGTCCAGCTGCCGCAGCATCTGCGACTTGTCCAGGGTCCAGCTGACCTCGTCCTCGCCCTTCCAGGTGTAGGACAGGGTGTGGTCGTCCTTGATCGCGCCCGCGTCGAGCAGCAGCCGGACCTTTTCGGCCCGGCCTTCGGCGTCGGCGGCCATCACCTCGGCCTCCTTCACCTCGCCCGTCCACTCGGGGTAACGGGCGAAGTCGGCGATCACGGCCATCACGTCGGCCGGCGAGGCGTCGATCGTGATGCTTGAGCTGGTGTGTTCCGCCATCGCGGTCGCTCCTCCGTGGAGTTATTCGAGGAAGTGTGCGGCCTTCGGCCGCCGCTCGAAGGCTACCGTGCGTGCGGAGCTCACCACTCCAGGGCCCAGGGCCTCCCGGTCGCCGCGAAGTGCCCGACGTTCACGCACTCGGTGCCGCCGATCCGCATCCGGCGGGCGAGCGGCTGGTGGACGTGTCCGAACAGGGCGTAGCGGGGGCGGGTGCGCCGGATGGCGGCCAGCAGGGCCTCGCTGCCCCGTTCGAAGCGGCGCGCGACCGTGTCGTAGCAGAGCTCCGGCACCTCCGGCGGGATGTGCGAGCACAGCACGTCCACCTCGCCCAGCGCCTCCACCTTGGCGGCGTACTCCTCCACGTCCACCTCGTACGGGGTGCGCATCGGCGAGGGCAGGCCGCCTCCGACGAAGCCGAAGACCCGGCCGCCGATCTCCACGCGCTGCCCGTCGAGCACGGTGAGGCCGGGCCGGTCGGCGTACTCGGGCCACAGCGTCGGCATGTCGACGTTGCCGTACGTGGCGTACGTCGGGCTGGGGAAGGCGGCGAACATCTGTGCGTACTGGCGGCGCACGGCGTCCTCGATGAGCCGCTCCCGGTCCAGCCCCGCCCACAGCTGCCGCCCGAAGGCACGGGCTTCGGCGAAGCGGCGCGCCGTGCGCAGCTCGACGATCCGGTCGGCGTTCTCGACGCCGAACAGGTCGGGGAAGATCCCGCGCGAGTGGTCGGCGTAGTCGAGGAAGAGCACGAGGTCGCCCAGGCAGATCAGCGCGTCGGCGCCGTCCCCCGCCCGGGCGAGGGCCTCGGTGTTGCCGTGCACGTCGCTCACGACGTGCACCCGCGTGCGGGATGAGGTGCGCAGCCCGGTGCGGCTCGATCCGCTCGTACCCGACGTCCCGTCCCGCATGCTGCCAGCCATGCGGCCACCCTAGGGCGGCCGGGTGAAGGCCGGGTAGAGGGGGTGCCGGATGCAGCCGGACCTGCGGTTACTTCCGAGTCTTCGGCGGGGTCGACTAGTGTCGGCACGAAAAGGCCGTCTCGTGTGACGCAGGGAACATCTGGCCGGTTCCCTCTATCCGGAACCCACTACCGGTGGGTAACGTCCGGTCGGTCCACATGGTGGCGATGGCGCCCAGAGGAGCAGCAGTCTTGCGCGAGTTCAGCCTTCCGGCCCTGTACGAGGTCCCGTCGGACGGGAACCTGACGGATCTCATCCGCCGCAATGCCGCGCAGCATCCCGACACCGCCGTCATGAGCCGCAAGGTCGACGGCCGGTGGCAGGACGTGACCGCGACCGAATTCCTGGCCGAGGTCCGGGCCGCGGCCAAGGGCCTGATCGCGGCGGGCATCCGCCCGGGCGACCGGGTCGCGCTGATCTCCCGCACCCGCTACGAGTGGGTGCTGATCGACTTCGCGATCTGGACGGCGGGCGGCGTCACCGTCCCGGTGTACGAGACCAGCTCCCCCGAGCAGATCCAGTGGATCCTCGGCGACTCCGGCGCCGTCGCCGCGGTCGTCGAGAGCCCCGGGCACGGCGCGGCGGTGGCCTCGCTGCGCGACCGGCTGCCGGAACTGCGCGAGGTCTGGGAGATCGAGCAGGGCGCCCTCGAGGCGCTCAAGAGCGCGGGCGCCGCGATCACCGACGCCGAGGTCGACGAGCGCAGCAGCCTGGCGTGCGCGGACGACCCGGCCACCATCGTCTACACCTCGGGCACCACGGGCCGCCCCAAGGGCTGCGTGCTGAGCCACCGCAACTTCTTCGCGGAGTGCGGCAACGCCGTGGAGCGGCTGAAGCCGCTGTTCAAGACCGGCGAGTGCTCGGTCCTGCTGTTCCTTCCGGCGGCGCACGTCTTCGGCCGCCTGGTGGAGGTGGCGGCCGTGCTGGCGCCGATCCGGCTGGGCTGCGTACCGGACATCAAGAACCTGACCGACGAGCTGCAGTCCTTCCGGCCCACCCTGATCCTCGGTGTGCCGCGCGTCTTCGAGAAGGTCTACAACTCGGCGCGCGCCAAGGCGCAGGCCGAGGGCAAGGGCAAGATCTTCGACGCCGCCGCCGAGACGGCGATCGCCTACAGCCGGGCGCTGGACACCCCCCGCGGGCCGTCCTTCGGCCTGAAGCTCAAGCACAAGCTGTTCACCAAGCTCGTCTACAGCAAGCTGCACGCGGTCCTCGGCGGGCGCGGCGAGTACGCGATCTCCGGCGGCGCTCCGCTGGGCGAGCGGCTCGGGCACTTCTTCCGCGGCATCGGCTTCACGGTGCTGGAGGGCTACGGCCTGACGGAGTCCTGTGCGGCGACCACCTTCAACCCGTGGGACAAGCAGAAGATCGGTACGGTCGGCCAGCCCATGCCGGGCTCCGTGGTGCGCATCGCGGACGACGGCGAGGTGCTGCTGCACGGCGAGCAGATCTTCACCGGCTACTGGAAGAACGAGACGGCGACTGCCGAGGCCCTGACCGACGGCTGGTTCCACACCGGCGACGTCGGCACCCTCGACGAGGACGGCTACCTCACGATCACCGGGCGCAAGAAGGAGCTGATCGTCACCGCGGGCGGCAAGAACGTCGCGCCCGCCGTGATCGAGGACCGGATCCGGGCGCACGCGCTGGTCGCGGAGTGCATGGTCGTCGGCGACGGGCGGCCGTTCGTGGCCGCGCTGGTCACCATCGACGAGGAGTTCCTCGGCCGGTGGGCCGCGGAGAACGGCAAGCCGGCCGGTGTGACGGCGGCGCAGCTGCGCGACGACGCGGAGCTCAACGCCGCCGTCCAGAAGGCCGTCGACGACGGCAACGCGGCGGTTTCCAAGGCGGAATCGGTGCGGAAATTCCGCATTCTGCCCTCCCAGTTCACGGAGGAGTCGGGCCACATCACGCCGTCGCTGAAGCTCAAGCGGAACGTGGTCGCGAAGGACTTCGCGGACGAGATCGAAGCCCTCTACCGGGGCTGAGCCGGGGCCGGCCCGGGCTGGGCCGTATAGGGGGTGTCTGACGGAGGTCCGCGGCGTCGCGGTGCCCGGCACGCACTCTCGCCGCACCGGCCGAAAGCCCAAGTACGTCCAGTACGGGGGCA